>JAEYAU010000244.1 GCA_023404705.1 Pseudomonadota bacterium | reverse complement strand
CTGCTCGTCCGCGCGCTGGCGCGCGGCCTCGCGCCGATGCGACAGCCGCTCCTGCACGGCCTCGCGGGCCTTCGTACCCCAGGTGACGGCTTGCGCGACCGCGCGGCCGGCTTTGCCGCCGGCCCAGACCAGCTCGTAAGGCGCGAACAGCCGCCAACGATCGTCGCCGTCGAGAATCGCGCCGGCGATCAACTGGCCCGCCATCGCGGAGGTGTTGAGCCCGTGGCCGCCGAACGCGCTCGCGAGCCAGTAGCCCGGCGAGAGCTCGCCGACTTGCGGCATGCGGTGCACCGCATAACCGAGCGTGCCCGTCCAGGCGTGCTCGATCTCGACCTCACGCAGCTGCGGAAAGACGCGCAGGATGTCGCGCCGAAGGATCTGCTTGAGCCGCCGCGGCGCCTCGCTGCGCGCGCTCAGGCCCATGCCCCACAACAGCCGGCCGTCGGACAGCACGCGATAGTAGTTGCCCGTGCGCCGCGTGTCGGCCACCGCGCCCTGGTAGCGGACCGCCTCGCCCAGCGCGTCGCCGAGCGGCTGCGTCACGCCCATATGGCTCGTCAGGGGCAGCACGGTGTCGGCCACCCACGGCGCGAGACCGCCGAGATGCACATTGCCGGCGAGCACCACATGGGCGGCGCGCACGCGCCCGTGGACCGTGTCGATGCGCTTGCGCACGCCCTCGGGGTCGAGCTGCAGCGCCGGCGTCGCCTCGAAGATGCGCGCGCCCGCGGCCTCGGCTTGCGCCGCGAGCCCGAGCGCATAGTTGAGCGGATGGATGCTGAACGCGTTGGGATACTGCACGGCCTGATAGTAGCGCGGCGTGCGCAGCACCTCGCGCACCTGCTCGGTCGGCCACACCTCGGCATGCTCGCCGAAATCCACATGCAGCATGGCGACGAGGCGGATGATCTCATCCTCGCCGTCCGTCCGCCGCACCGAGAGCTTGCCGCTCTGCGGCGCGAGACCCGTCATGCTCTCGCTTGCGGCACGCACATATTCCACGCCCTGCTGCGAGAGCGCCCACAGCTCCTTGGCGCGTTGCAATCCGACGCGGTCGATGATCGTGTCGAGCCGCTCCGCGAAGCCGGGCGCGACCACACCGGCATTGCGGCCCGAGGCGTTCCAGGCGACACGCCGGCTCTCCAGCACGGCGACCGACCAGCCACGCCGCGCCACCTCGCGCGCGACCGTCAGGCCCGCGAGCCCGGCGCCGATCACGCAGACGTCCACGTCGAGATCGTGGACGAGCGGCGGACGCTCGGGTGCCTCGATCATCGTCGCGGCATACCAGGTCGCGCCGAACGGATGGGAATTCGTCATTGCTTTAGGTCAACCCGTGCGGCCACATGACCGTCATAAGCATCCCGGCGCGGCATGCTAGACTCCGCCCAGCCCGGAATCGATCCCCGCGATGGTGCCCATGCGACGCCTGATGCTGCTGCGACACGCCAAGTCCGACTGGAGCACGCCGGGCGCGCACGATCGTGACCGTGTGCTCGCCGAGCGCGGCCGCGAATCCGCCCCGAAAATCGGCTCCTATATGACGCGTCATGCGCTCCGTCCCGACCTCATCCTGGCCTCCACGGCGACCCGCGTGCGGCAGACCGTGGACCTGCTGCTGCCCGCCTTCGCCAAGGCGCCCGAGACCGTCTACGACGATCGGCTCTATGAAGTCGAGGGCAAGACGCTGCTGGACGTGATCAAGGAAACCCCGGCCGATGTCCACGCCCTGATGCTGGTCGGCCACAACCCCGGCATTGCCGAGCTCGCCGAGCTCTTGATTGGCACCGGCGACGTCGAGATGCGGCAGCGGCTCCTGGAGAAGTTCCCGACCGCCGGCCTCGCCGTCATCGACTTCCCGCTCGACGACTGGCGCAAGCTGCACCCCAAGGCGGGCCGCCTCGACCGCTTCGTGGTTCCGCGGGCGATCGAGCGCGCTGCGGACTAGCGCATGTTCCGGCGAAGTGGGTACCGGTTCGCCGACAAGAACATGCGCCAGATAAATAGCTTCCGCCTTCCTATATAACCACATCATGCCGCCCAGCTTCCGCGACATCGCCGACGAAGTGCGCAGCGCCGCGCAGGCCCTGGTCGAGTACGGCTCCGGCCTCGTGCAGCCGAGCGTGCGCCTCGGCGTCACGGGTCTCTCGGGCGCGGGCAAGACCGTCTTCATCACGGCGCTCGTGCACCAGCTGCTGCATGGCGGCCGCCTTCCCGTATTCGATGCGCTCGCGAGCGGGCGCATCGCCCGCGCGCGGCTCGAGCCGCAGCCCGACGACGCGGTGCCGCGCTTCGACTACGAGACGCACATGCATGCGCTGGTCGACGAGCGCCGCTGGCCCGAGTCCACGCGCCAGATCAGCGAGCTGCGCCTCGCCATCGACTATCAGACTGCGCGTGGATCCGACCGCACGCTCATCCTCGACATCGTGGACTATCCGGGCGAATGGCTGCTCGACCTGCCGCTCCTGCGCACGAGCTATGCCGAATGGGCCGCGACCACGCTGACGCTCTCGCGCACCGGGCCGCGCCGTGAGCTGGCCGCGGAATGGCATTCGCATCTCGCGACGCTGCGCGCCGAGGGCCCGGAGGAAGAGCCGCAGGCCGTGATTGCGGCGCGGCTCTTCACCGACTATCTGCGCGCTTGCCGCAACGAACGCTTCGCCATGAGCCTGTTGCCGCCCGGGCGCTTCCTCATGCCGGGCGATCTCGCGGGCTCCCCGGCGCTCACCTTTGCGCCGCTGGAAGCGCCCGGCGAGACGCCGCCACCGGCGGGTTCGCTCTGGGCCATGATGGAGCGGCGTTACGAGGCCTATAAGAACGTGGTCGTGCGCCCCTTCTTCCGCGATCACTTCGCCCGGCTCGACCGGCAGATCGTGCTGATCGATGCGCTTGCCGCATTCAACGCCGGGCCGGAGGCGATCGCCGATCTCGAGCGCGCGCTGGCCGCGATCCTGGCCTGCTTCCGCAGCGGCCGCGCCACCTGGACGAGCGCGCTGTTCCGTCCGCGCATCGACCGCATCCTGTTCGCGGCCACCAAAGCGGATCACTTGCACCACACCAGCCACGACCGGCTCGAGCGCATCCTCCAGCGCATGACCGCGGAGGCGATCAAGCGCGCCGAGTTCGCGGGCGCGCAGGTCGACGTGGTCGCGCTCGCCGCCGTGCGCGCAACGCGCGAGGCGCTGGTCGAGCGCGGACGCGAGAAGCTGCCCGCGATCATCGGCACGCCGATCGCAGGCGAGACTGTCGGCGACGAGACGTTCGACGGACTTGCCGAGGTCGCGGCCTTTCCAGGCGACCTGCCGGAAGATCCGGACGTCGTCTTCACGCGCGACGGCGCGTTCCGCGGCACCAGCACGAGCGCGGTCGACGAAGCCGACTTCCGCTTCCTGCGCTTCCGGCCGCCCAATGCCGAGAAGAACCGCGACGGCGCGCCGGTCCTGCCGCAGATCCGCCTCGACCGTGCGCTGCAGTTCCTCATCGGGGATCGTCTCGCATGAGCCGACAACCGCGCCGCCCCACCGCCTTTCGCCTCGACGACCCGCGCGTCGTCGTCGGCGAAGCCGAGCACGAGCATCGTCGCGGCGAAATCCACATCACGCCCGAACCCGAGCCGATCGATCTGCCGGTGCCGGTCGATCCCGGCCTGACGCCGCGGCGCAAGCGCTGGGCCTGGGGCAGCCTGTTCTGGGCGGCCTTCGGCGGCCTCGTCTCGCTCGCCCTCGGACTCGCGCTCACGACGCTGATCGAGGAGCTCTACGCGCGCGCGGCCTGGCTGGGCACCGCCGGGCTCGTTCTCGCCGGCCTCGCGGGGCTCGCACTGCTTGCGCTGCTCACGCGCGAGCTGCTCGGCCTCTTCCGCCTGCGCACCATCGAGAAGCTGCGCGTCCGCGCCGTCGAGATTTTGATCTCCGACGATCGCGTCGCCGGACGCACGCTCGTCGACGAACTGCTCGCGCTGTTCGCGCCGGTGCCGCATCTCGCGCGCCATCGCGCCAGCCTGCAGGCGCATCTCGCCACGATCATCGACGGCGCCGACCTCGTGCGCCTCGCCGAACGCGAGCTGATGGCGCCGCTCGACCGCGAGGCCAGCCGGCTGGTCGCGAGCGCCGCCAAGCGCGTTTCCGTCGTCACCGCCGTCAGCCCCCGCGCGGCCTTCGACATGGCCTTCGTGCTGATCGCCGCGCTCGGCATGATCCGGCGCCTCGCCGCGCTCTATGGCGGCCGCCCCGGCCTGCTCGGCCTCCTGCGCCTCGTCCGGCTGATCGTCACGCACCTGGCGGTGACGGGCGGCATTGCGGTCGGCGACGGCATCATCCAGCAGGTGCTCGGCCATGGCGTCGCCGCGAAGCTCTCGGCCCGCCTCGGCGAAGGCGTGCTCAACGGCCTGCTCACGGCCCGTCTCGGTCTTGCGGCCATCGAGGTCGCCCGCCCCCTTCCCTTCACGGCCCTGCCCCGCCCCGCCTTCACCGACATCGCGGGCGATTTGCTGCGCCGCCGCGCGGACGCGCCCGTCCCCAAAGAGCCGTGATTGCGCATCACCGCCGCTATGGCAGAATAACTCCCGCAGCGGGAGGGGACCTGCCATGTACAAGAAGATTCTCGTACCGATCGATCTTGCTGATCCGGAGTTCGCGAAGCCCGCGGTCGAGACGGCCGTGACGCTCGCCAAGGCCTCCGGCGGAGAGGTGCGGCTGATCAACGTGATCGCGCTCACCCCCGTGATGCTCGCCGAATACGTGCCACCCGACTTCGACGTGCAGCAGAAGGGCTCGGCCGAGGAAGCGCTCGCCATCGTGGCGCGCGAATCCGGCCTGCCGCCGAACCAGGTCTCGAGCGTGGTGCGCCAGGGCGGCGTCTATCACGAGGTGCTCGAGGAGGCGCAGACCTTCCACGCCGATCTCATCGTCATGAGCTCGCACCGCCCCGCGATGAAGACCTACTTCCTCGGCTCCAATGCGGGTCACATGGTGCGCTACGCCAAGTGCTCGGTGCTGGTCGTGCGCGGTTAGCTGCGGCTAGCTTCTGCGCTTCGGCAGCACGATCTCGGGCAGCGCCTCGGGGCGGTAGCTGCCCGGACGGTTGCGCAGGAAGAAGCCGCCCATCTGCCAGCCGATGACCGCCATGAAGACGGCCACCAGCGCCGCCCCGCTCAGCTGGCCCTGCAGCAGGGCCTGTCCGACCAGCCAGATGAAGGCGCCGATCAAGCCGAGCAGCAGCAGGGCGCCCGGCCAATAGAGAACCGCCGCAACGCCCGTCTCGAAGCGCGCCTGCGGCGCGGCCGCCGCGAGGCGGCGATGCAGCTCGGCAACGAAGCCGCGATAGGCGGCGTCGAGCCGCTCCTGCTCGACCAGGCTCTTCCAGGATGTCGAGGCGATCTCGGCCCGCGGACCACTCGCGCTCCAGACCTCGGTGAGGAAGCGATGGTTCTGCATGGTCATCGGCTTGAACGACATCCGCACCCGCCGCACGCTCTCGTACGGAATGCGCAGCGTGCGCTGGCCCATCGACCATTCTAGCGCGTCGGGTTTGAGCCGGAACATATAGGCGCCGCCGATCAGCGAGCGCTTGTAGGCATAGATCGGCTCGCCGGTTTCGGGGTCGAGCACAGGAATGTCGGTCGCAGCGGTGTCCATCGAATCCTCTCGCGCAGCCTTCTAGCGCGGATTGGAACCGGATGGATACCTGTGCGGCCACGGGCCGCCGGAACAGACCGCCAACCCGAGACGTTCGGTCTTACGGGCGATCCCGCACAGAGAGGAACGCGACATGAGGATTTTCGCTGTTGTGCTGCTCGGGACCGCGATCTGTACGCCGGCCGCGCTGGCGCAGACGCAGCGCGCCGACTGCCCGCCCGGCGTCACCACCGGCAGCGCGCCCAAGCTCGACAATCAGGGCAAGGAGACGCAGCAGAACCAACCGCTGGGCGAGAAGCTCGCGCGCTCGGACGGCATCATCTGTCCGCCGGCCGGCGTCGATTCCGAGATGCAGGTGAAGCCGCCCGAGGGCGGCCAGTTGCGCGTCATTCCGCCGCCCGGCTCGCCCGGCGGCGACCCGACCGTCCGCCCGAAGTAGCGCGCGTCTTCGCGCGCCGCGGCGCCGGCGCGCGCTCCGCCTTGGCTCCGCCATCGACGCTGCGCTTGAGCTGAGCGCGCAGATCCGTCGGCCGACCATGCTTGCGCAGGAGATCCGCGAAGGCCTCGTCGGCGAGCTCCTGCACGCTCTTCATGCTGTCCCGCGCCAAGAGATCGAGCGCGTTCCAGGTTTCCTGGTCGAACGCGATCAGCTTCCGGCGCGGGGTATCCTCAGCCATGATCGCCCTTGTCGCCCTGTCCGGGCTTCGCTTTGGTCTTCGCATCGCGCTTCATGTCCTGCGACAGCGAGCGGCCCACGTCGTCGCTCTCCTTGAAGCGGCCATCTTCGTCGCGCCGCACGTAGCGCTTGTCGGTGCCCGTATCGATCAGCTCACGTTTCTGCATCATCCATCTCCGTTGTAGAGGGTGCAATAGCCCTGAAACGACAGGTCCGCCGGACGCGGTCGCCCGGCGGACCTGCGGGTGAGCCGCGCAAATGGCGTCAGCTCGCCGCTTTCATGTTCACCTTGCTCTCGGCGATGGAGGTCAGCTTCTTGTCGGCCATCTTCTCCTCTTCGAGGTTCTGCGCGAGCACGCTGGCGCAGTCGTTGCGGCCGAGCTGCTTCGCCCAGGCCATCAGCGTGCCGTAGCGCGTCATCTCGTAATGCTCGACCGCCTGCGCGGCCGCGATGATGGCGGCGTCGAGAACTTCCTTGTCCGCGATGTCGCCCGCCACTTCCTCGGCCTCTTCGATGATGCCGTCGATCGCCGGGCAGTCGACGCCCTTCGGCTCGGCGCCGTGCATGCGGAACACCTGCTCGAGACGCTTCACGTGATTCTCGGTCTCGGCGAGATGCGACTTCAGTCCCTGCTTGAGCGTCGTGTCCGAAGCCTTCTCGATCATCGTCGGCAGCGACTTCAGGATCTGCTTCTCGGCGTAATAGATGTCCTGCAGCTGGTGCACGAACAGATCGTTCATGGTCGCGATGTCTTTACTGAACAAGCCCATGGTTTGCGGTCCCTTTCTTGTTGTCGCGCTGGAGGAGGAACGGACGCCGCCGACCAACGTTGAGCCGTGCGCGCCCCGATCGTTAAGAGAAAACGTTTCACGAGGTCGGGAGTTCCTGTTGTGCACTGATAACAAAGCCGTAACGGCACTTCGGGAACCAAAACGCGTGGTGAACTTTTCACCCACAGCAGACGACCAAGGGAGGGCCTGGAACAAGGCCCGCTGAGTCGCACCTGATTTTCCTCGTGAATTCGGTGCGGCAACGCCGGCGAGAAGCAGGGAATGGATGTCATGGGTGCATTCACGGTTCCGGCCAGGCGACTTGCACTGGCCCTCGCAGTGACCGCATCGAGCCTCGCGCTCTCGGTTACCGCAGATGCGAGCACCGCGCTCAGCAAGCGACCACTCGTGATCACGCCCGTTCCGGTTGCCCATCCGCAGCCACAGAAGCCGCAAGCCGCGCAGCCCTCGCAGAAGCCGCAGGCGCAGGCGAAGGCGCCGCGCGCGCGTCAGATGATCAGCGCCTCGAAGCGCGCACCGCGCGCCGAGAAGAGCCAGCAGGCCGAAGTCTCTGCCCCGCCGCCGCGCGATCAGTTCACCGCCGCCGAACAGGAGATCGCCGCGATCCCGGGCATGCCCGACGCGCGCTTCTTCGGCGATTCCGAGAAGGACTTTCTCAAAGCCGTGAGCGGCGCCGACGGCGCTTGGATCGCCCTCTCGGGTGGCGGCGAGGAAGGCGCGTTCGGCGCCGGCCTCATGGAAGGTCTCACGGCCTCCGGCACGCGCACCGACTTCTCGGTGGTGACCGGCGTGAGCACCGGCGCGCTGATGGCGCCCTACGTGTTCCTCGGGCCGCGTTACGACGCGGCGCTGCGCGCGAACTACACCGGCATCAATTCCGGCGACATCTTCGAGCTCGCGAAGACGCCCGAGAGCTTCTTCGACACTTGGCCGCTCAAGAAGCTGATCGAGAAGCAGATCACGCCCGAGCTGCTCGCCGAGATCGCGGCCGAGCACCGCAAGGGTCGCCGCCTCTTCGTCATCAGCACGAGCCTCGACTCCGGTCGTCCCGTCGTCTGGAACATCGGCGCGATCGCGAGCCGCGGCGGCGAAGCTTCGCTGAAGCTCGTGCGTGACGTGCTGCTCGCCTCTTCGAGCATCCCGGGCTTCTTCCCGCCCGTGCACATAGAGGTCGAGGCGGACGGCAAGACCTTCACCGAGATGCACGCGGACGGCACCATCCGTGCGCCCTTCTATATCGCGCCCGAAAGCCTGCTCGCCGGCTCCGGCGGCGCGCGCCTGCCTGCCTCGCAGCTCTATGTGGTGGTGAACAGCCGCCTCGGCGCCGGCTTCGAGGTGACCAACCGCAGCCCGCTTTCGGTGCTCGGCCGCGCGATCACGGTCGCGCTCAAGGCGACCATGCGGGGCGAGATCCTGCGCGCCTATACGGCGGCGCAGCGCCACGGCGTCGGCTTCCAGCTGGCGGTCGTGCCGGCCGATTTCAATCAGCAGGGCAACGGCGTCTTCGACACCGACTACATGAAAGCGCTCTATGACACCGGCCTGAAGCTCGGCCAGAGCGCCGACGCCTTCCGCAGCATCCCGCCCGGTATCCCCGAGACCAACTCGGCGATGCAGACAACCGGCTCGTCCCCGCGCTGATCTGAGCCGCAACGCTTGACGCGATCCAAAGGGGGCCCGAAGCTGCAGCAATGAGCAGCTTCTGGGCCTTCCTCGGCATTTCCCTCATCGTCATCATCACGCCCGGGCCGGACACGGCCATGACGATCCGCAACGCGTTGCTCGGCGGTCGCTCCGGCGGCATCGCAACCGCGTTCGGTGTCGCTGCAGGTCAGGCGATCTGGGCGCTCGCGACCAGCGTCGGGCTCGTGGCGGTGCTGCTCGCCTCGGAGCCGCTGTTCCTTGCCGTGAAATGGGCCGGCGCCGGCTATCTGATCTGGCTCGGCGCGCAGGCGCTGTTCGCCGCTTGGCGCGGCGACGCCCGCAGCATTGCGCATGACGGCACGGTGCGCCGCCCGCGACTCGGCGCTCGCGCCGCCTTTCGGCAGGGCGTGATCAGCGATCTCGGCAATCCCAAGATGGCCGTGTTCTTCGCGAGCGTGCTGCCGCAGTTCGCGCCGCAGGGCGAAGGCATGTTCTCGGGCCTCATCGCGCTCGGCCTCGTTTTCAGCCTGCTCACGCTTCTCTGGCTCGTGGCCTATGCGCTTGCGCTCGCCAAGGCCGGCGACATCTATCGAGGCTCGGCGATCCGCCGCACGATCGAGGGCCTCACCGGCGCCGTGCTGATCGCGCTCGGCTTGCGCCTGGCCACCGAGCAACGCTGAGCCGAGGAGAGCCGCAATGTCGCTGATGGCGAAAGTGCTGATCGCGGTGGTCGCGCTCCTGCACCTCTACTTCCTGGTCCTGGAGATGTTCCTCTGGACCGCGGCGCGCACCCGCAAGGCATTCGGCATGAGCCCGGAGCAGGCCGAGGCCACCAAGGTGCTCGCCGCCAATCAGGGGCTCTACAACGGTTTCCTCGCGGCCGGCCTGATCTGGTCGCTGTTGGCGCCGGTGTCGCTCGCCTGGCCTATCGCCGTGTTCTTCGCGGGCTGCGTGCTGGTCGCCGGCCTCTATGGCGGCGCGACCGCGAACCCGCGCATCTACCTGATCCAGGCGCTCCCGGCCGCGCTCACGCTTGCGGCGCTGCTGTTCACCTGAGCTGAACCGATCAGGTCGGCGGCCCGACCCGCGCGTGATGCGCCTCGTAGAAGCGCGCCCCGAAACTCGTCAGCGCGAGCTCGCTCACCATCAGGCCGGTGCTCACCACATAGGTGGTGGCGCGCGAGTCCGCGCCGAGTGCCGTGAACATGAAGGCCGCCGAGAGGCCGAAGAAGACGATCGGCAGCCAGATCGTCAGGATGGTTGCCAGGATGTACAGAGCGAGCCCGCGCGTCTCTGCGAGCGCACTCTGCCAGTTTGCTTGCGGCGCATCGAGGGCGATCGCGGGAAAGAGCACGAAGAGGCGGATCAGCACATAGAACATGGCCACGAAGGACAGCAGCGACACCGTGCTGGTCACGTTTTTCGACTCGATCCCGGCCGCGAGCAGCAGCGGCACGAAGCTCACCGCCACCAGCGCCACGTTCCACTTCAGGAAGCGCCGCACGCGCACTTGCGCCAGATCGAGACCGTAGCCGGTCGTCGTCTCCTCGAGGACCACGAACCGATAGATCGCGATGGAGACCGGCACCATGATGATGGCGCGCAGCATGTTGAGCGCCATGTCGAGTGTGAGCGGCAGCTCCGCCTCGCCGTCCTGCCGCCACCAGATCGATGGCACCGCGAACAGCAGCACGTAAGCGGCCGACGCCAGCACCAGCCACGGCATCGCCACGAGCGCCGCCTTGAGATCGCCCCAGGCCAGCACCGCATAGTCGTAGCTCTTGCGCGCGTTCCGTATCACGGCGTTCCGTTGATCCCCGCGCGCCGCATCGTCATCGCACCAGCTCGCGCATCGCGCGGTCGAGCCCGTCCAGCGTGAGCGGATACATGCGGTTGCCCATGATCTGCCGCATCAGCCGGATCGAGGCCGTGTAGTCCCACTGATCCTCGGGCACCGGATTGAGCCACACGCAGGCCGAATACGTGCGCGTCACGCGCTCCATCCACACCGCGCCCGCCTCCTCGTTCATGTGCTCCACCGAGCCGCCCGCCGCGGTGATCTCGTACGGTCCCATGGAGGCGTCGCCGACGAAGATCACCTTGTAGTCATGCGGATAGGTATGCATCACCTGCCAGGTCGGCGTTGTGTCGTTCCAGCGCCGGCGGTTCTCCTTCCACACGCGCTCGTAGAGGCAGTTGTGGAAGTAGAAGTGCTCCATGTGCTTGAACTCGGTTCGCGCGGCCGAGAACAGCTCCTCAGTGGTCTTGATGTGCCAGTCCATCGAGCCGCCGATGTCGAAGAACAAGAGCACCTTCACGGCATTGTGCCGTTCCGGTCGCATGACGATATCTAGATAGCCCTTGTGCGCCGTGCCCTTGATGGTGCCGTCGAGATCGAGCTCGTCGGGCGCGCCGGTGCGCGCGAATTTGCGCAAGCGCCGCAGCGCCACCTTGATGTTGCGCGTGCCGAGCTCGACCGTGTCGTCGAGATCCTTGAACTCGCGCTTGTCCCACACCTTGGCGGCGCGGAAGTTGCGGTTCTTGTCCTGCCCGATGCGTACGCCTTCCGGATTGTAGCCATAGGCGCCGAACGGCGAGGTGCCGGCCGTGCCGATCCACTTGCTGCCGCCCTGGTGGCGGCCCTTCTGCTCGCGCAGCCGCTCGGCCAGCGTCTCGAGCAGCTTGTCGAGGCCGCCGAGCGCCTGGATCTTCTCCATCTCTTCCTTGGTGAGATATTTCTCTGCGAGCTTCTTCAGCCACTCGGCCGGAATCTCGGCCGTGATCTCGCTCATCAGCTCGAGACCCTTGAACACGTGGCCGAACACGCGGTCGAACTTGTCGAGGTTGCGCTCGTCCTTCACCAGCGCGGCGCGCGAGAGATAGTAGAAGTCCTCGACCCGGCGGCCCGCCAGGTCCTTGTCCATGGCCTCCATGAGCGTGAGATATTCGCGCAGCGTCACCGGGACGCCGGCCTGCTTGAGCTCCTGGAAGAACGTCACGAACATGGTCGGCTCGCCATCTGCCTGACCACAAGTATCGGCTGGCCCGGGCGAATTCAATTGCCCTCACGGCGGCTCCCGGTACGCCTTTCTGGGCGCAAACGGACCGATTTCGCCGAGGCGGCTGCAGGGCCCCTGCCCTGATCTTGCCGCGACCCGCCCCTAGGACCATACAGTGGAGGTGGGAGCCGTCATGCGCCTGGGTGTCGCAATCTGTCTGGCCGTGGCCGTGTTCGGCCTCGGGGGCGAAGTCGTTGCACAGGCGCCGGAACCACCGGCGGCCGCCCCGCCGCTTCGCATCTCCCCCACGGCACCGCCCGCCGCCGGGCCCGAGATCCGCATCAATTGGCAGGTCGCCAACCGCTTCCGCCTGTTCCGCAACGAGGCCGACTTCAACCGCCTCGCCGCCGTGATGCGCGGCCGCAGCGTTCTCGAAGCCGAGCAGATGCTTGCCGCGCAGACCGACGGCCGCGGCTGGGCCGCCTCGCTGCTGGGCCGGCTCTGCCTCGATAGCGCCGGCGAGGTGGTCGCCACCTGCGAGCGCGACGGCGCGCGCGAGACCTATCTGACGCCCTCCGACCACCGCATCGACGTGCGCCTCGAGGGTGTGCGCGCCGGCGGCTCCTGCGCCTGGAGCTTCGAGGAAGGCAGCGCGCCGGCACGCACCTTCACGGGAAGCTGCGCCGAGCCCATTCGCCTGCGCGTCCCCTTCGGCCGCCCGACGGTCGCGACCGTGGACATCACGGGGAGCGACGGCGAGACCGTGCGCGCCGCCGCCGAGATCGAGGTGCGAGATCTGCTCGTCGCGGGTCTTGGCGACTCGATTGCGGCCGGCGAAGGCAATCCCGACAAGCCGATCGCGCTCGACGACGAGGGCTTCTGCTTCCGCCGCTTCATCAGCGGCGCCAGCCGCGAATATTTTCGTCCCGGCCGCGCCGCCTTCAAGGGCGACAAGACCTGCGAGACCCAGCGCGCCGCCACCGAGAACCGCGACTGGGCGCGCCTCGGCGCGCGCTGGCTGAGCCAGCCCTGCCATCGTTCGCTCTACGGCTATCAGATGCGCACCGCGCTCGCCCTCGCGGTCGACAATCCGCACATCGCGGTCACCTTCCTGCCGCTCGCCTGCACGGGTGCGACCATCGCGGAAGGCCTGTTCGGCTCGCAGCGCGCCCGCGAGGTGAACTGCGGCGCCAAGCGCGATTGCGGGACCAAGGTGCAGGCGCAGATCCAGACGCTGACCGAGATGCTCGCCGGCGCGCGCCGCACCAAGCAGGACCGCGGCCTGGACCTGCTGCTGCTGACCATTGGTGCGAACGACGTCGACTTCTCAGGACTGGTCGCCGACGCGATCATCGAGGCCGGCACGGAGCGCCTGCTCTTCCGCCGCGCCGGCGTGCTCGGCTCGGTCGAGGATGCCAATGCGGCGCTCGAGCGCCAGCTGCCGCGCGATTTCGCCAAGCTGCGCGCGACTCTGAAGCCGATGCTGGGCGGCGATCTCAGCCGCGTGGTGTTCGTCTCCTACGGCCATCCGGCGCTCTCCAGCGACGGGGCGCAATGCCCGGGCGGCACCGACGGTTTCGACGTGCATCCGGCCTTCGGCCTGGATTCCGCGCGTCTCGCGAAGGTCGCCGGCTTCGTCTCCACGCGCTTCCTGCCGCGCCTGAAATCTCTCGCCACTTGCATGGCCGGCTGCGCCGACCCCGCGAACGAGGCCATGACCTTCGTCGACGCGCATCAGCGCTACTTTATGGGCCGCGGCGTCTGCGCGCGTTCCATCAGCGATCCCGAGTTCGACCGCGAGTGCTTCCTCGCCGACGGCAAGAGCTTTGCCGACAATCCGGTCGAAGGCGCGACGCAGCCGCTCACCTGCGGGCGCTCGGCGAGCGAATTCCGTCCCTATGCGCCGCGCACGCGCTGGATCCGCACCGCCAATGACAGCTACTTCGCGGCCATGACCTATCCCGAGGGCACGCCCTCGACCCAGCAGCCGACCGATATCCACGACGCGACCTGGGGCGTGCTCTCCGCGGTCTATGGCGGCGCCGTGCACCCGACCGCGGAAGGCCACGCTGCCATGGCGGACGCCGCCATCGCCGAAGTCCGCCGCGTCCTCGGCCTCGCGCCCGCCGAGATCCCGGTGGAGTCGAGCCCGCTCAACGCGCCGGCACGCACCGACGGCACCGCGCCCACCCCGCAGCAAGGCTCGCTGCTGGACGAGTATCTGCGCAAGCTGAAGAGGTAGCCTTTAGTAGGGTGTGCTCGGCGGCCCAAGAGCTCGCGTTGCACTCATCTATCGATCCGCCGAGCGCACGCGTGCGCTCAGCGCGATCCGACGCACCGCTCCACTAATAGACCTCGGCGCGCTGAGCACACCCTACCAGGCCGCGCCCTACTGTCCCTTCTCCAGGAACGCGATGATCTTCGCGCGCTCCTCGGCCGAGGCGATGCCGCCGAAGGGCTTCATGTTGTGGCCCGGCACGACCGCGTCGGGATTGGCGATGAAACGATCGAGCGTCGCCTTGTCCCAGGTGAGGCCGGCGCTCTTCATCGAGCTCGAATAGTTGTTGTAGTCCGCGAGCGAGCCGGCCTTACGGCCGATGACACCGTGCAGGTTCGGGCCGAGGCGATTGTCGCCTTGCTTCATGGTGTGACAGGTGCGGCATACATTGTTGAAGACGAGTTGGCCGTCATCGCCGCTCGCGGCGCCACTCGTGTCCTGCGCAAGAGCCGAGACAGAGAGGAACAGCAGCACAAGACCAGTGAAACAGGAACGGGTCATGGGATCCTCGCATCTCAAAGCATCACCCTGACACGAAAACGCGCAGGCGCGGTAAGCCGTTCCCGCGCATGTTCCATCGAAATGAACGTGGCTACGCCACGCCCAGCTTCTTCTGCAGGCTCGTCGAGCTGGTCGTGTACTGGAACACGAGCCGCTTCTCCGGATAGATGTAGCGATGCGCCTTCTGCGCCATCAGCGCGACCTCGTGGAAGCCCGAGAGGATCAGCTTGAGCTTGCCCGGATAGGTGTTGATGTCGCCGACCGCGAAGACGCCCTCGATATTGGTCTCGAACTTCTCGGTATCGACCGGGATCAGTTCGTCCGCGAGCGTGATGCCCCAGTTGGCGACCGGACCGAGCTTCATGGTCAGCCCGAAGAACGGCAGCATGGCGTCGCAATCGATCTTCTGGCTCGAGCCGTCATTGCCCTTCACGACCGCGCCCGTGAGCTGGCCGTCGGCGCCTTCGAGCGCCGTGACCTGGCCGAGACGTAAATCCATCGCGCCCGCTTGCACGAGCGCGCGCATCTTGTTGACGCTGTCGGGCGCGGCGCGGAACTCGTCGCGCCGGTGCAGCAAGGTCACGCGCTTTGCCAGCGGCTGCAGGTTGAGCGTCCAGTCGAGCGCCGAGTCGCCGCCGCCGACGATCAGCAGGTTCTGATTGCGGAACTGCTCCATGCGGCGCACCGCATAGAACACCGACTTGCCCTCGTAGGGCTCGATGCCGTTGATCGGCGGCCGCTTCGGCTGGAACGAGCCGCCGCCCGCCGCGATCACCACGACCTTCGCCTCGAACACCTTGCCGCGATCGGTCGTCACGCGGAACGCGGGATCGCCGATCTTCTCGACGGTCTCGACCATTTCGCCGAGATGAAATGTCGGCCCGAACGGCTTGATCTGCTCCATCAGGGCTTCGGTCAGGCCGTGTCCCGTGATGTAGGGAATGCCCGGAATGTCGTAGATCGGCTTCTCGGGATAGAGCTCGGCGCACTGGCCGCCGACCTTGTCGAGAATGTCGATCAGGTGCGCCTTCATGTCGAGCAGGCCGAGCTCGAACACGGCGAACAGGCCCACGGGTCCGGCTCCGATGATCAGCACGTCGGTCTTGATCGCTTCGCTCATGTCTCATCCGTCTGGCAGGGGAAAGGCGTCTTAGCCGAGAAGCGCGGCCCGGTCGACCCTCTGAACGCGGCCAATTCCGCAACCGCGATCAATCCCGAGGCGCTAGGGTTCAGGCTCGGAGAACCGCATGACCAAGCCCGAGACCCTGCTCGACTACGGACGGCGCATCGCCCGCGTCCACGAATACATCGCGTCCCATCTCGACCAGGTCCTTGACCTCGATCAGCTGTCCTCCGTCGCCTTCCTGTCGCGCTGGCATTTCCATCGCATCTATCGCGAGGCCACCGGCGAGACCGTCACCGAGACCGTGCGCCGCCTGCGCCTGCATCGCGCTGCGGTGGACCTCGTGCAGGCCGACGCGCCGCTCACGCGGGTCGCCCGGCGCGCCGGCTACGGCTCGCTGCCCGCCTTCGCGCGCGCCTTCGCGTCCGCCTACGGCCTGCCGCCCGGCAGCTATCGTCTGCGCGGCCAGCTGCATCCGCCGCTTCCGCACCGCGGCCATCGGGAGATCACCATGCACGGGGCCCTGCCCGGGACTTACGACGTGACCATCGAGCGCTTCGCCAGCGTCTCGCTCGCCGCTGTCTCGCACGAGGGCGACTACATGCAGATCACCCGCGCCTTCAAGCGCGTGATCGCCTGGGCTGACGCGAAGGGCCTCGACGGCCGCAGCCTGCGCGGCTTCGGCATCTACTACGATGATCCCGAGACCGTGCCGGCCGCCGAGCAGCGCTCCGAGGCCGGCCTGGTCGTGCCGGCCGGTATGGCGCTTGACGGCGAGGTGCGCCGCGTGGAAATCCCCGCGGGTCATTGCGCCAGCGTCATTCACAAGGGTCCCTATGCCGAGCTCGAACGCGCCTATCATTTCCTCTACCGCGACTGGCTCTCCCGGAGCGGTCGCTTGCCGGCCGACCGGCCCTGTTTCGAGGAATATCTCAACGACCCGAGCGCCCTGCCCTCCAGCGACTGGCTCACGCGCGTCTATCTGCCGCTCGCCGATTGACGGAGCTCACCCGTGACGCGGCCGCCGCCGCCGCGCCCCGAGGATTTCCCGGGGCGGGTCACGGAGATCATCCGCTACGGCGATCTCGACCCGCAGAGCCACGTCAACAACGCGGTGTTCTCGACCTTTTTCGAGACCGGCCGCGTGTCGCTGTTCCGCAATCCTGCCAACGGCATTCTGGTCGCGGGCGCCAACTTCGTGCTCGCGCGCAGCGAGATCGACTTCCTGCGCGAGCTGCACTGGCCCGGCACCATCGAGATCGGCACTGGCATCGCGGCGATCGGCCGCTCCTCCTATACGGTCGCGCAGGCGATCTTCCGTGACGGCGTGTGCGCCGCGACCGGCCGCGCCACCATCGTGCTCGTCGATGACGAGAGCCGGCGGCCGCGGCCGCTGCCCGAAGAGGCGATCGCCAAGCTCAAGCAGCACATGGTGCGCACGACCTGAGCAGGAACTGCCCGCATTGCTCCGCGTTGGCCCACGAGGACAATCACAGGAGCACATCATGCCGACTCGCAAGTCTGCCGCGCGGCGCAAATCTGCCACGAGCGGCGCCGGTCGCGCCTCCGCCACGACGAGCCGCCGTCCACGCGCGGCGACAACGACCGCTCGCCGCGCCAAGCCGGCCACCACATTCCGCATCAACCCGACCGATCAGGGCGAGAGCATCTATCACGTCGGCTTGCGCAACGCGCACGCCATGGAGCAGGAAGCGCTGCAGCTGATGCGCCGCCAGGTCGAGCGGCTCGAACACTATCCGGAGGTCGCCAAGCGCCTGCGCGCGCACATCACGGAGACCGAGCGCCAGGCCGAGCGGCTGCAGAAGATCATGGACCGCCACGAGACCTCGTCTTCCACCATGAAGGATCTCGCGCTGCAGATGATGGGCAACATGGCGGCACTGAGCAATGCGTTCGCGGGAGACGAGATCCTCAAGAACTCGTTCGCCAACCAGGCCTTCGAAGCCTTCGAGATCGCCGCGTACAAATCGCTGATCGCACTCGCCGAGAAGCAGGGCGACAAGAAGGCCCTGCCGCTGCTCAAAGCCTCGCTGCGCGAGGAGGAGCAGATGCTCGCCTGGTCGGACAAGAACATTCAGAAGGTGACGATGAACTACGTGCGCCGCGAGGAGATGGAGAAGGAAGCGAGTCACTGAGGCGATGTGGCATTGTAGGGTGCGCTAAGGCGGCCGCTGCCTCGCGGCTTTGCTCCGACGATGACCCGCCGGGGGGCCCCCCGCGGGG
>JAEYAU010000226.1 GCA_023404705.1 Pseudomonadota bacterium | reverse complement strand
GGCCAGGGCCGCCCCGTGCCGCCGCTGGTCTCGCGCCTGCGCGATTTCGCGCTGGTCGGCGATGCGCTCGCGACCGCCGCCGTTCAGGTCGAGGAACGCGCGCGCGAGCGCGCGCGCTCGCTCGAGCGCGACGCCTTGCTCGGCAGCATCTTCGATGCGGCCGGGCTCATGGTCGGCATCGTCGAGGTGCTCGACCGCGACTATCGTTTCCTGGTCGCCAACCGGCGCACGGCGGCACTGTTCGAGCATAGCCAGGATGGTGTCGAAGGCCTGCGCGCGAGCGAGCTCGGCCGCACGCGGGCCGAGATCGAGGTCTGGCTCGACCTCTGCCGTCAGGCCGAGCGCGCGGCCGGGCCCATCACGGTCGAGCACGAATTCACGCGCGGCGGCGTCACCAAGTTCTGGAATCTCGTGACCTTGTCACGCTTGTCGCCGGCTCCCTCCGGCAACGCGCGTATTGCCTTCACGGCGATCGACGTCACGGAGCGCAAGCGCGGCGAGCAGCAGCGCCGCCTGCTGGTCGACGAGCTCAATCATCGGGTGAAGAACACGCTCGCCACTGTGCAATCGATCGCGGTGCAGAGCCTGCGCGGTGCCGCCTCGCCCTCCGAGGCGCGCGATGCGCTCACGGGCCGGCTGATCGCACTCGCCCGGGCGCACGACGTGCTCACCGAGGAGAGCTGGGAAGGCGCGGAGCTGCACGATGTCATCAAGGGCGCGATCAGCGCGCATGACGGTGGCAATCGCTTCATCGTCAACGGCCCGCCGCTGCGTCTGCCGCCCGCGCTCTCGGTTTCGCTCTCGCTGGTGCTGCACGAGCTCGCGACCAACGCCACCAAATACGGTGCACTCTCGGCGGAGGGCGGCCGGGTGGAGATCAGCTGGCAGGTCACGGACCACTTCGGCGAGCCGCGGCTGGCGCTGCGCTGGGTCGAGCATGACGGCCCGCCCGTCAGGCCGCCGAGCCGCCAGGGCTTCGGGACGCGCCTCATTCAACGCAGCTTCGCAGCCGCCGGCGGCACAGCCTCGCTGAATTACGCGTCCCACGGCCTCGTCTGCATCATCGAGGCGCCGATCCGCCGCAAGACTGCGCCGCTGCAGGCGGCGGGCTGACCGCCGCCGCTACTCCGCCGCTTCCAGCTTGCCGGGCTGCTCGATCGCGGCGAGCGGGCTGATCGCCGGCCCGTTGAGCACGGTGCCGTCGGGCGCGAACTGCGAGCCGTGGCAGGGGCAATCCCAGCACTGCTCGGCCGAGTTCCAGTGCACCACGCAGCCGAGATGCGTGCAGCTCGCCGAGTGAACATGCAGGGTGCCCTTGAGGTCGCGGCAGGCGGCCACCTTCTGCAGCCCGCTGCGCAGCAGCCGGCCCTCGCCGGGCTTCAGCTCCTCCACGGCCGAGAGCGAACCCGCCGTGAGATACTCCGCGAAATTCTTCACCGGCGTCAGGTTCTCGGAGAGGAACTCGGTGAGGCTCTGGGTGAACTTGCGCGATGGATCGTAGACCTCGCTCCAGCGGCTCGCGCCGGTCGTGATCAGATCGGCGATCAGCATGCCGGCGACGATGCCGTTGGTGATGCCCTGCCCGGAATCGCCGCTCGCGATGTACACGTGCGCGCTGCCCGGGCTCTTGCCGATGAAGCCGACATAATCGTTCGGCTCCTGCACCTGGCCGGACCATCGGTGCGTGACCGCGCCCATGGCGGGAATCCGCTCGCGCGCCCAGCGCTCGAGCTCGGCGAAGCGCCGCTCGCCGTCATCGGCCTCGCCCGACTTGTGGTCCTCGCCGCCGATGATGACGATGTCCTCCCGTTCCGAGTGCGGCTGCAGGCGTACATAGTGATAGGGGTCGAGCGTGTCCCAGTAGAGCGCGTCGGCCAGGCTGCCACGCGGCATCTTGGCCGCGATCACATAGGTCCGGTAGGGCGCCTGCTTGGTGTGGATCGCGACCCGGCTGTTGATCGGCGAATTCGTCGCCACCACCACGTCGCGCGCGCGGAGCTCGTGTCCCTGCGCGGTGCGCACCACGATCTCGTCCTTCTCCTCCACGCTCTCGACCCGCGTGTCCGCATAGAGCCGTCCGCCGCGCTTGCGGATCGCCTCGGCGAGACCCGCGAGATATTTCGTCGGATGGAAGCGGCCCTGCCGCGGGAAGCGCAGCGCCCGCGCCGCACCGAGCGGGCCGTCGCGCCCGTCCGCGACCGCGATGCCGACCTCCCGACAGGCCTTGAGCTCGTCATCGAGCTGCCGCTCCGACGTCTCGGGCGCGAGCAGGAGGTAGCCGTCGAGCCGCGCGAAATCGCACGCGATTCCTTCGGTCTGCTGGATCGCCTCGGCGCGATCGATCGAGGCCGCGACGCTGTCGTAGAACGACTTGGCGACATCGAGCCCGCGCAGCTTGACCAACTCCGCATAGAAATCGTCGAGCTCGGACGCGAGATGCGCCGTCGTGCGTGCCGTCATGCCGGTCGCGATCGCGCCCGCGTCCACGACGATCACGCTGCGTCCGCGCGTCGCCAGCTCGTAGGCGACCGAGAGCCCCGCGATGCCGGCGCCGATCACCACCACATCGGCCCGGTCCGCGCGGTCGAGATGCGGCGCCTCGACCTTCGGCCCGTCCATCCACAGTGATACCGTGCGCTCGTCCACCACGTTCATGGCAACCTCCGAATGGAACCGCACCTACCCGGTGCTTAGAACCAGTTGGCAAGGCTCCGGGTTCCCTCCGTCCGACGGCCTGGAACAGCTGGGCTCGCAGGATCGTTGCCGTGGCTGCGCCCGCCGGGCGCCAGGAACTGCGGCACCCAGATGGCCCCGACTCTGCTCAATCCGCTGAGCGAACGCACCGTGCATCTCTGCGTCGACATGCAGCGGATCTTCACGGCTGAAGGCCCATGGCCGACGCCGTGGATGGACCGCGTGCTCCCGGTCGTTGCCGAGGTGGCGGGCCGGTTTCCCGAGCGCACCGTGTTCACGCGCTTCATTACGCCGGAGCGGCCCGAAGAGATGCCGGGAAACTGGCAGCGCTACTACGAGCGCTGGCGCAGCGCCACGCGCGAGCAGCTCCGGCCCGGCCTGCTCGACCTCGTCCCGCCGCTCGCCGCACTCGCCCCGCCCGCGACCGTGATCGACAAGACCCGCTACTCGGCCTTCATCGGCTCCGGGCTGCATCAGCATCTCGCGGAGCGCGGCGCCGACGGGCTGATCATCACGGGCTCGGAGACCGACGTCTGCGTGCTCGCGACCGTGCTGCACGCGGTTGATCTCGGCTGGCGCGTCGTGCTGGTGCGCGACGCGGTGTGCAGCTCATCGGACGAAGGCCACGATGCACTGCTCGAGGTCTATCATCGCCGGTACGGCCAGCAGATCGAGACCGCCGACGCCGAGGATGTGCTGCGGCAGTGGACGTGATGGCGGTGTGCGCCGCACCCTGATTGAAACCATCTGCCGCCTCGCTCGTTCTCGTCGCGGAGGTATCCCGTCATGCCGCGACCCTATTGGAAAGGCTATCTGCGTCTCTCGCTCGTGAGCTGCCCGATCGAGCTTCACTCCGCGACGACGCAGGCCGAGAAGACGCATTTCCACCAGATCAACACGCGCACGGGCCATCGTCTGCGCCAGAAGATGGTCGACGAGAAGACGGGCCGCGAGGTCGACAAGGAGCACAAGGGCCGCGGCTACGAGCTCAGCAAAGGCAAATATGTGCTGATCGAGCCCGAGGAGCTGGAAGCGATCGAGCTCGAGAGCACCCGCACCCTCGACATCGAGGGCTTCGTACCGCGCACGCAGATCGACAAGCGCTATCTCGAGAAGCCCTACTACATCGTGCCCAACGGCAAGGAAGGCGCCGACGCCTTCGCGGTCATCCGCGACGCCATGAAAGACAAGAACCGGGTCGCGCTCGGCCGCATCGTGATCGCCCAGCGCGAGCACATCGTCACGCTTGAGCCGATGGGCAAGGGCATGCTCGCCACGACGCTGCGCTTCGACTACGAGGTACGCGACGAGAAGGACTACTTCGCGGACGTGCCGAGCCCGCGCGTCACCAAGGATATGGTGCGGCTCGCCGAGCACATTCTCGAATCCAAGGCGACGCGCTTCGATCCGCGCAAGTTCAAGGATCGCTACGAGCAGGCGCTCAAGAAGCTGGTGCAGCGCAAGGCGCGTGGCCACACCATCGAGCCGCCGGAGCCAGAGGAGAAAGAAGACAACGTCATCGATCTCATGGAAGCTTTGCGCGCGAGCCTCGGCCGCAAGGCCGCCGCTCGCAAGGCCGCGCCGAAGCGCAGGGCGAAGCGCAAGGCCGCCTAGCGCAGCGACCAAAGGGTCGGTGGCGAGACACCAGCCTCTGGACGAGGACGGGTGGCTGTTGTAATCTATAATTGTATTCGCGTTCAGCGCGCGTCGTGCGGGGCCTGATTCACGTTCGTATCTCGGAAAGAGGTACGGCCATGCGGGCCGCGCCTCGGGACTCGCGCGCGGATAACGTCACAATCACGCTGAAATCACGCACCCTCCCCTAGGCTGCCCGTGGGTTGGCGAACCACAACAGCCATAGGGGGCTGAAGATGGCCTATGCGACCGACTTCCAGCAGGACGATGACAATCAGGTCGTGAGCGAGCGGGACATCCCGATCGAGGACATTCTCGAGGATGCCGTTCAGGCGCATGGCGCCGCGCGCATGTTCGAGCTCTGCTACTGGGCCTCCGAGCCCGGCTTCTTCGAGATGGTGCGCGCGCTCTATTCGATGCCCGAAGGCAGCCGCGAAGTGCTGCAGGGCTTCCTCACGGCAACGCCGCGCCTCACCGATCTCGCCATCATCGCGGACCCGCAGGGTCGCCTGACCCTCGACCGCCGCACCGTTCACGTCACCAGCCGTCCCGACATCCGGGTCGCCAACTAGACTCCGGGACGGGAGACGAAGGCGGGGGGCCCCCGGCCCCCCCCCCACCTCGCAATTTCGGGCACCAAGCGGGAGCAAGTCGGCGCACCTCACTCCTGCGGATCGCTCTTGCCGCGATACATCGTCGGCGAGGCGCCGAAGCGGCGGCGGAAACAGCGGTTGAAGTAGGACACCTCGTTGAAGCCACAGGCGAGCGCGACGTCGCTCACCTTCAGCCGGTCGTGGCGCGACCCCGCCAGCATGCTGCGGGCCTTTTGCAGCCGCAGCTCGAGCACCCGTTCGGTGAGCGTCAGGCCGCTCTCCTGCAGGATGTCGTTGACGTAGCGCCGCGATACGCCGAGCTCGAGCGCGACCTGGTCGCTCGAGAACGCCGGATCCGCGAACCCGGCGCGGATCCGCGCGATGATCGCCTGCAGCCGCGCGGCGCGCAGCCCGCGCATGCGCGCGAGCTCCGCAGCGTCGCCCGCCGCGCCGACCGCGAGCGCCGCCAGATCGAGCAGCACAGCGTCGATGTGCGCCGCCAGAACGGGTTCGTCCGCCAGCTGCTCGTCGCCGCACAGGAGGTCGATATAGCCCTTGAGCAGCCGGATCGTGGCCGTGTCCTCGAGAGCGTTGTGGGCCAGGTCGTCGACCGATGGAACGACGTCACGCAGAAGCTGCTTCGGAATCACGAGCGTGCGAAACGACGCCGTGTCCGTCGCTTGAAAGACGGTCGGGACCATCGCATCGAAGAGCATCAACTCGCCGGGACGAACACGCACATCCCGTCCGACGAGGTTGTGAAACCAGTCGGAATCGCCCGAGTTGTAAGCCAGGTTGAAGTAAGGCAGCCCGCCCTCGCCGGTGTGGCGGCCGGTCCGCGCCACCGCATTCATCGTGCCGCGATACTCGCCGACCGCGATGCGGCCGATGCGTGTCGAGGTGAACTCGACGGCGGCCGGCCTGTCGGTATCGAATGAAATGTCGCAAGGGCCGATCACCTCCACGAAGAGGTCGTGCCACAGGACGCGCCGCTTCCACTCATCGAGCCCGGCCGGAAGGATCGCGGTCGAGAATTTATGCCTCGTCACGACGCCCCTCCCCCGCGGCCCGCAATCACTCGCTCGCCCCGCCGTTGCCGCGATACTCCGTCGGCGAAGCGCCGAAGCGGCGGCGGAAGCAGCGGTTGAAGTAGGATACCTCGTTGAAGCCACAAGCGAGCGCGATGTCGCTCATCTTCATGCGATCGTGACGCGGCGCCGCCAGCATGCCGCGCGCCTTCTGCAGCCGCAGCTCCAGCACGCGCTCTGCCAGGCTCTGTCCGCTGTCCTGCAGCAGATCGTTGACGTAGCGGCGCGACAGTCCGAGCTCGAGCGCCACCTGGTCGGTCGAGAAGGCCGGATTCGCGAAGCCCGCATGGATCCTGGCGATAATCGCCTGCAGGCGCGCGGCGCGCAGCCCGCGCATTCGTGCGATCTCGGCGCTGTCGCGCGCGGCGCCCAGCGCGAGCGCCGCGAGATCGAGCAGCACCGTGTCGATGTGCGTGCCAAGCGCCGGATCGTCGCCGATCTGCTCGTCGCGGCAGAGCAAATCGACGTAACCCTTGAGCAGACGCGCGGCGGTGGAATCCGGCAACGCCCGGCAGATCAAATCATCCACCTGCGAGACACAATCCTGCAGAAGCAGCTTCGGAATCTGCACACCCCGGAAGCAACCCGAGTTCGAGGTGTGCATCGAGTTCGGGACCGTCGGATCGAACAGCATCAGCGCTCCAGGCCGGAACGGCGCCTCGCGCTTAAGGATGTCATAGGACCAATCGACGGGGCCGTTGTTGTAAGTGATGTGATAGAACGGCGCCTCGATCTCGGCGGCCTGACGCGGATTGCGCGAGATCGAGCGCATGGTGCCGCAGTATTCGCCGACACCCAGCTCGCCCACGGGCAGAAAGTGGAAATGGACCCCGAGCGGCGTATCCGGCAAGTAAGTGAGGTCACACGGGCCGATCACCTCCACGTAGCGGTCGTGCCAGAGCGAGCGGCGTTTCCATTCGTCGAGCGCGGGCGGCAGGATGTCGGTCGAGAACGTGATCTTCTTCACGGCGCTCGTCCCCGTCAGTCCTGTATCTCGCCGCCGGCGCCGCGATATTCGGTCGGCGAGGCGCCGAAGCGGCGGCGGAAGCAGCGATTGAAATACGAGACCTCGTTGACCGGCAAATATTGGAATTCGACGAGGAGCGGCTTGTCGGGCAGGAAGCTGAGATCGCAGGGCCCGATCACTTCCACATAAAGGTCGTGCCACAGGGTGCGGCCCTTCCACTCGTCCAGCCCATGCGGCAGGACGTCCGTCGAGAAGGTCATCTTCTTCACGGCTTCCCCCAATCGCCAGGTCCCGAAGGACCTGTCAGCCGCGATGTAGTCGAGCACCTCAGCAGATAAGTTCAAGCCTGTGAACGATTGTTAGTTTATGGCGGCACTAAAATTCGTCTGCGGCCACAGCTTGTTCTCCGCAGGTCAAGTGGAGTGCCCCAGAGATCAAGATCCCGCGCCGCAAACATAAGCCTGGGGGACGCGGCGAAGGCCTCGGAAGCCCGCGAGACCGGGTAGCTCGTTGCGGCAAGAGAACTATCTGAAACCCGCCCGATAGTAGGCCGCGAGTCCCGCGATCTCGGCCTCCGTCAGGCGCGCCGCGATGAGCCGCATGCGCGCATAGACATCGTTGCGACGCTCCCCGGAGGCGTAAAGCTTCAGCTGCTGCACGAGGTATTCGTCGCGTTGCTCCGCGAGCACTGGCGCCTCGATCGGTCCGCCCGCGCCCGCACGATGGCAGGACGCGCAAGGCGGAATGTTGCGGTTGGGATCGCCGAGCTCCACGAGCTGGCTGATCGCGGGCAGTGGCGAAGCGAGCGTCAGAGGATTGGGATTGCGTTGCGGCTGCCCCGCATAATAGGCCGCGACGTCCGCAATTTCCGTCTCCTCGAGCGCCTTGGCGATGTCGGTCATCAGCGGGTGAACGCGGCTGCCTGTGCGATAGTCGTGCAGCTGCTTGTAGATCGCGGTCCCGGCCTGCCCCGCGAGATGAGGGAATTCGGCGGAGGGCGAGACGCCATCCTCGCCATGGCAGGCAACGCACACCTCCTGGACCTTGGCGCGTCCCTTGCCCACATCGGCGCGCGCCAGAATCTGCAGGACCTCCGGCGTCCAGGTCACCTGCGAAACCGGTGTAGCCGGCGTTCGATCGGCCAGCTGCGGCCGGGCGGGCGACCCCGGCAGAATGCCGAGCGCGCGACAGATGGCCGTATAAGCGTCGAGCCCGGCTTGCCGCCCCTGCACGATCGGAATGACGATGACGCCGAGCAGGATGCCGGCCAGAACGATGGTCATGACCGCGACGGTGGACCATATGCGCCAGGGCTGATCCAGCACGTGCGGGTCGGATGACGGTTCTTGGTGCGACATCGTCAGTGCACCCTGTGGACGATGGCCGTCGGCGACGGCTCGATCACGAACTGGGCGAGCGGAAAGCCGTAGGCCAGCACCATGAGCACCAGCACCAGCACGTTCCACAGGCCGAATCCGTTCAGCGCAGCCGGCACGCGCCGCGGGGGATGCACCGCGAGGGCGTAGAGCGGCCGCGGCACCGCCGGCATGGCTCCGCGCTGCAGCACGGCGAGATTGCGGACGAAGAGCACTGCCGAGAGCAGAAGGACGATCCCGCCGACCAGCGAGACAATGACCCAGGGGCCCCAGCTCGCAATGATCGGATCCGCATAATTGAAGTTGGCGACGCGCCGCCATTGCCCGCGCAGGCCGAGCCAGTGCCAGGGCAGCGTCATCACCATCATGCCGACGAACCACAGCCAAAGCTGAAGACGCAGAGGCGCAGCCGAAGCGTAGTCACGGCCCGTCAGGCGCGGCCAGATCTCGTAGGCGATCGCGAAATACATGATCACGACCGATCCGCCGAAGATGAGATGGAAGTGCGCGGTGACCCAGGCGGTGTTGTGCACCATGGCATTCATGCCATAGCCCATGTTGACGATGCCGCCGAAGCCGCCGAAGCCGAGCATCACGAAGGCGAGTCCGGTCGCGAGCACCATTGGCCGATCCCAGGGCAGCGCGGGAATCCATCCGAACAGCCCACGACCGCCGCGCAGGCGCCCGGCGATCTCGAGCGAGGCCGTGATCGTGAAGATCGTCAGCAGCGTCGGAGCCGCGACGAAGGCCGTCAGCAGCACCTGGATGAATTTCGTCCCGTTGCCATGCTCAGGATCCATCAGCAGATGATGCATTCCGACGGGCAGGCTGTAGATCAGGAACAGAATGAAGGTGAGCCGTCCCATCGTGTCGCTATAGAGACGGCCGCCGGCCGCTCGCGGGACCATGGCATAGAACGCCGTATAGGCGGGCAGCAGCCAGAAATACACGATCGCGTGCAGCGTCCAGGAGAACAACGTCCGTGACAGCCCGACGTCGATCGTTTGCACGAGGCCGAGCGCCGCCGGAATGACTTGGTAGACGAGCTGGACCGCAACGCCGATGGTCGTCCAAAGCCACATCACGGCATTCGCCACCGTGGCGAACATGGCCAGCGGAACCGGCTCGCCGGGATGCTCACGCTTCCAGGCGCGCATCGCGATGATCATCACGAGGCACCAGATCCACGAGCTCGCGACCACCAGCACGAGCCCGACATAGAACCAGATGCTCGCCGTCATGGGCGGATAGAATGTGAAGAGGACGGAGGCCTGCCCGAGCGCGATCGGAATGACGGTCACGACAACGCCGAGGAGGCCGAGGAAGAATGCGGCCCATGCCCAGGGCCTGCCCGGAAGGTCGCGGTTGAGCGCAGTGACGGCGACGAAATAGCCGAAGCCCATGATGAAGAAGGTGGTCAGCACGTAGCCCATCGAGACGCCGTGCGCCGTCACCGACATGAAATACTGACCCGGCGTGCCGACATTGGCACCGAGTGGGCTGCGCACCCACATCTGCCAGACGCCGAGCAGGCAGGCGAACAGGAAGGCCGCGAACGCCACCCAAAAGTGCGCGAGGCACAGCCGCTCAACGTTTCGCACAGGCGACCCTCCCGTCCGCGCCCGGTTTGAACTGATCCTCGGGCATGACCTGCACGGTCGCCCACATCTCGCTGTGCCCGAGCCCGCAGTATTCGTGGCAAGGCATCAGGAGATCGCCGGAACGCGTGAACTCGGTGTGCACCTGGGCGACGAAGCCGGGGACCACCATGGTGTTCACGTTGGTCCCGGTGATCAGCAGTCCGTGGATCACGTCCGGCGAGGCGAAGCGGAGCGTCACGCGGCGTTTTGCCGGGACCGCGATGCATTGCGGCACGAACATGAACTGCGTCGCGACCGCGCGGACCGTCACCGCGCCGTCTGCCGACACGGTCGTTCCGAGATTGTGCTCCGCGAACTCGCCCGAGAGGTGCAGCGCCTTCGGATCGATGCGCTCGACATTGCTCGGCGGATTGACGCCGATCGTCAGCGCCGTGAACAGGATCATGCTCAGCGAGGCGGTGATGAACACACCGACGCCGAACGCCCACATCAGCTCGGTCTGCAGGATGCGCCGTTCATGCAGGTGGTCCGGGATATCGGTCATGCCGTCAGCCCACGGTGCCGCGGGGCATGAAGACGAGCGTGTAGATGAGCAAATAGCCGAGCACGAGCAGCGCGACGGCAGAGCCCGCGAGCACGGCGGCGCCGAGGGGCACGATGCGCATCACGGATGCGAGGACCGCCGGCTCAATAGGCTCAGGTTCTGGCTCGGAGGTCGGGGGGGCGCGATCGGAGTGCACGGTAGATGACTCCCCGCTGCACATGGCTCCCCTATTGCTGAACGACGCACGGGGAAAATCGATCCCGCGCTTTTCCCGTTTTGAGCGAAAATCCATTCGGGCCGCGCGTCACGCGTCCGGCCCTACCGCGCCCCGAGGCGGGGAGCTCCCCAGCCGCGTGAGCGGCAATCGCCCTGTGGATTGCTGTGGAGGACCGCCCCGCGACGGGCAGCAAAAAGCCCGGCGGCTTGCCCTGTTGGGCCGGCCTGCCGGGCTTTATCTTGGTTGCGGGGGTAGGATTTGAACCTACGACCTTCAGGTTATGAGCCTGACGAGCTACCGGGCTGCTCCACCCCGCGGAAACCGGTTGGCGCAGGGGTCCTGCGCGGTGCACGCTATGTAGCAACCGCGATGCGCCTTGGGAAGGGCGCATCGGCCCTTCTTTTCGTGAAACTGTCACACGACAGCGTCATAGAAACGTCGCATGCTGGAAACCAGGGCTGTGGACGTGGAAGGCAGCGTCGCCGACATTTTGCGCGGCGTCGCGCGGGAGATCGTCGCCGAGGCGCGCGTGGCGATGAGCGACGCGGCGCGCTCGGACGCGGTCGCGGTTCACGACTATCGCAAGGCCATGAAGCGCTGGCGCGCGCTGCTGCGCCTGCTGGAACCCTATCTGGGCGAGGATGCACGCGCGTTGCGCGTCGAAGCGCGCGATCTCGCGCGGCTGATGGCGGGAGCGCGCGACAGCCAGTCGGCCCTCGATGCGCTCGAGGATCTGGCTGATGCGAAGCTCGCCCTCACGCCGCGCTCCATGGAAACCATGCGTGAGCGTCTCGATGCGATTCGTCGGCGGGCCGAGGCTCGGACGCTAACGGCCACGCTGCGCGCGCGCGTGATGGTGGCGCTCGACGCTTCCGCGGCAGCGGTCGAGCAGTGGCACCTCTCCGAGCTCGGCTTCTCGGACGTCGCCACGCGCGTGGCCGAGACCTATCGGCAAGTGCGCCGCGCCGCGCCGCGCGACTGGCGCAAGGCCGATGCCGAGTGGCTGCACGATCTGCGCCGCCGTATCGTGGTCCATCGCTATCAGATGGAGCTGGTCGAGCCGCTCTGGCCAAAGCTCGGCAAGCTCTGGACCGGCGAGGTTCAGCGCGTGCGCGACCGCCTCGGCAAGCACCATGATCTCGCGATGCTGGAAGGTCTCACCGGCCCGCACCAGCCGCTCGCGCCCTGGCGCTCGCGGCTGAGCCCGTTGATCGCGCAGCGGCAGGAGCAGCTCGCGAAGTCCGCCGGCCGTCTCGCCGGCCGTCTGCTCGCCGAGAAGCCGAGGGCTTTCCGCAAGCGCCTCGAAGCGCTGTGGGAGCACCGCGCCGGCGATGACGATTGAGCCGCGGTCCGACGACCGCGAGGCCTGAGTCTGCATCGCGCCCCGGACATGCCATGTCGAGCCGGACCTACGATCTGTTCGAGCAAGCGATGCGCCTGCGCAGGCCGATCGTCTGCATGTATGGCGGCTATCGGCGCGAGCTCTGCCTGGTGATCCTCGGTCACTCGCAAGGCGAGGAGAAAGCGCTGACCTTCCAGTTCGGCGGAGGCAGCAGCTCGCGTCTGCCGCCGGCAGGAGAATGGCGCTGCCTCTGGCTGTCGAAGGTCAGCGACGCTCGTCTGCGCGACGGGCCATGGCGCGCCGGCGCCAGTCACACGCAGCCGCAGGGATGCGTGCAGACCGTCGACCTCGATGTGAACCCAGCAAGTCCATACGGCCCGAAGCGCCGTCTCGAGCGCTGAACCGGCCCGCCGCTGCAGCGGTGTCGGAAGAAACGCAAAAAGCCGCCGCGGTCTCCCGCGGCGGCTCTTCGAGATGCGGAGGGCAGCTCCGCAAAAGCTGTTGCGCGGGATCCGTTCGGATCATGCGCACATCGTGACGAGGATAACTCTGTCCTTGGCAGGCCTGGCAGCGACCTACTCTCCCAAGCCTTGAGACTTAGTACCATTGGCGCTGAGGGATTTAACGGCCGTGTTCGGTATGGGAACGGGTTCTTGGCCCCTCGCTACAACCACCAGGCCGGCGAAGGACAGAGTTTGAAGCAAGCTGTCATCTCATCGATGAATATTGGTAAATGAGAGCGATCAAGCCTATCGAGCTATTAGGACCGGTAAGCTCACGCGTTACCGCGTTTACACACCCGGCCTATCAACGTGGTCGTCTTCCACGGCTCTCAAGGGAGACCTAGTTTCGAGGTGGGTTTCCCGCTTAGATGCTTTCAGCGGTTATCCCGTCCGTACTTAGCTACGCAGCAATGCGGCTGGCGCCACAACTGCTCCACCAGAGGTACGTCCATCCCGGTCCTCTCGTACTAGGGACAGATCCTCTCAAGTCTCCGACACCCACGGCAGATAGGGACCGAACTGTCTCACGACGTTCTGAACCCAGCTCACGTACCACTTTAATCGGCGAACAGCCGAACCCTTGGGACCTGCTCCAGCCCCAGGATGTGATGAGCCGACATCGAGGTGCCAAACGA
>JAEYAU010000060.1 GCA_023404705.1 Pseudomonadota bacterium | reverse complement strand
CTGCTTGGGAGCGCCCGTATAGACCACGATCGGCGGCATCGACGGCGGCTGCGGCGAGAGCAGCGAGCCGTGCTTGGCACGCATCGAGAGATTGAGCGCCGCATAGGCGGAGCTGCGGTCGCCGTCGAGCGGATTGGCAGCCTGCGTATCCTCGTCATCGTCCGACTCGCTGGCGGGCCGCTTGCGGTGCTTGCCGCAGACCTCGTCGCGCAGGTTCGGCGGCGCCGCGTGGATCGGCTGCAGCGCTTCGACGGTGCCGAGCGAGGGCATCAGCCAGGACAGCGCATTGCCCGAAAAGCCGCGCTCGAGCAGTTGCGCGGCCTTCTCGGCGCGCGACGCCCCGTTGGGAGCGCCGAGCACCACCGCGATGAGGCGGCGCCCATTGCGGGTCGCGGTTGCGACCAGATTGAAGCCGGAGGCGCAGATGAAGCCGGTCTTCATCCCGTCGGCGCCCGGATAGTTGTCGATCAGCCGGTTGTAGTTGCGCATCACGCGCCTGCCGAACTTGATCGCCGGGATGCGCCAGTACATCTCGTATTCGGGCAGCTCGCGGAACACGGCGCGCACCAGGATCGCGAGATCACGCGCCGAGGTGATCTGTTCGTCGGCCGGCAAGCCGTTCGGATTGACGAAGCTGGACTGCGTCATGCCGAGCCGCTGGGCGGCCGCGTTCATCTCGTCGGCGAATTTCTCGACCGAGCCGGACACGCCTTCGGCGAGCAGCACCGCCATGTCGTTGGCGGACTTCACCATCAGCATCTTCAGCGCATTGTCGATGGTGACCTGGGTGCCGACCGCGAACCCCATCTTGGAAGGCGCCTGCGCGGCCGCAACCGGCGAGACTGTGACCAGCTTGTCGAGGGTAATGCGGCCTTCCTTGACGGCCTTGAGAGTCACATAGGCCGTCATCACCTTAGTGACGGAGGCCGGATGCCAGGGATAGCCCGCGTTCTCGGCATGCAGAACCTTGCCGGTATCGGCTTCGACCAGCAGCAGCGCCTCCGCGGAGGCCGTGCGGGCACCGAATGCAATGGTGGTGAGAAGGGCAGCAGTGAGTGCGAGAGAGCGGGAGCTTCGCGAAAAATGCACGATGCGCGGTCCGATCTGGTTCGGCGGGCCTCGGAAACAGGCGAATACGCGTGGTTGAGCTGAGCCATTTAAACCGATCGCATCCGCGAAGGCAAAGCCCTGCAGGCGGATGGATGCGCGGCCCCAGCCAGTATGCTAGGCCGTGGCGGACGAAAACGACCAAATTTCGGCAAAGGAGAGCGATATGACCGGCTGCATCGTCGGATGGGCGCATACGCCGTTCGGGCGGCTCGATACCGAATCGGTGGAAAGCCTGATCGTGCGTGTTGCCACCGATGCGCTGGCGGATGCCGGGGTCGCGCCGGGCGATGTGGACGAGATCGTGCTCGGTCATTTCAACGCCGGGTTCTCGGCGCAGGATTTTACCGCCTCGCTGGTGCTGCAGGCCTCGCCGGATCTGCGCTTCAAGCGCGCGCTGCGTGTGGAGAATGCCTGCGCGACCGGTTCCGCGGCGGTGCATCAGGGCCTCAAGACGATCGAGGCCAAGATGGCGCGCATCGTGCTGGTGGTCGGAGCCGAGCAGATGACGACGACGCCGGGTCCGGAGATCGGACGGAACCTGCTGAAGGCGTCTTACGTGCGTGAGGAGGCCGAGATCGAGGGCGGCTTTGCGGGCATCTTCGGCAAGATCGCGGGCCTCTATTTCCAGAAATACGGCGACCAGTCCGACGCGCTCGCCATGATCGCGGCGAAGAATCACAAGAACGGCGTCGGCAATCCTTACGCCCAGATGCGCAAGGATCTCGGTTACGACTTCTGCCGCACCGAGAGCGAGAAGAACCCGTTCGTCGCCGGCCCGCTGAAGCGTACCGACTGCTCGCTCGTGTCGGACGGCGCGGCCGCGGTGGTGCTCGCCGATGTCGAGACCGCGCTGCGCCTGAAGAAGGCCGTCGCGTTCCGCGCCGCGCAGCACGTGCAGGATTTCCTGCCCATGTCGAAGCGCGACATTCTAAAGTTCGAAGGCTGCACGCAGGCGTGGCAGCGCGCGCTGGCGAACGCGGGCGTGGGCTTGCGCGACCTCTCCTTCGTGGAGACGCATGACTGCTTCACGGTCGCTGAGCTGATCGAGTATGAGGCCATGGGCCTCGTGCCGGAAGGTCAGGGTGCGCGCGCCATCAAGGAAGGGCTCACCCAGAAGGATGGCCAGCTCCCGGTCAATCCGTCGGGCGGGCTCAAGGCCAAGGGCCATCCGATCGGCGCCACCGGCGTATCGATGCATGCGCTCAGCGCCATGCAGCTCTGCGACGCCGCGCCCACCGACATCCAGGTGAAGAACGCCACGCTGGGCGGCATCTTCAACATGGGCGGCGCCGCGGTCGCGAACTATGTGAGCATCCTCGAGCGTATCAAGTGACGCGAGCGCTTTGCGCGAGCGTCATCCCGGCCGAGCGAAGCGAGAGCCGGGATCCATAACCCCGGTGATCATGATGCGGACAGACAGGGGCTATGGATCCCGGACAGCCGCTGCGCGGCTTCCGGGATGACGCTCTCAGGTGCCGAACGCCTCTCGCGTCTCACGTCTCGACCGGCTGACGCTCGATGGCCTTCGTCTCTGTGGCGGGGGCGAGGAACTGGGCCTTGGCGAGCTCGGCGAAGCGGCCGCCGCGGCCGACCAGCTCGTCGAAGCTGCCGCTCTCGACGATGCGGCCGCCTTCGAACACCAGGATGCGCGTCGCCTTGCGCACGGTGGCGAGCCGATGCGCGATCACGAAGGTGGTGCGCCCGCGCATGACCTCGTCGAGCGCGGTCTGCACCTTCGCCTCGGTCGCGGCATCGAGCGAGCTCGTCGCTTCGTCGAGGATCAGGATCGGCGGGTCCTTGATCAGCGCGCGCGCGATCGAAAGCCGCTGGCGCTCGCCGCCCGAGAGCGCGCGGCCGCGCTCGCCCACCGCACCTTCGAAGCCCTGCGGATGACGCTCGATGAAGTCGAGCGCCTGCGCGCGCTCGGCCGCGACGCGCAGCTCCGCCTCGGTGGCGTCGGGCTTACCGACGCGCATGTTCTCGGCGATCGGCCGGTTGAACAGCAGCGGCTCCTGGAACACTACGCCGATATTGCGGCGGAGCGCCGAGAGCCTGATGCCGCGAATGTCCATGCCGTCGATCTTGATCGCGCCGGACTGCGGATCGAAGGCGCGGTAGAGCAGCGCCAGCGCAGTGGTCTTGCCGGCGCCCGTGGAGCCGACCAGCGCGATGGTCTCGCCCGGTAGCGCCGTGAAATTGAGGTCGGCGACCGCCGGCCGCTTGCCGTCATACGAGAAGGAAACGTAGTTGAACTCGACGAGGCCGCGCAGGCGCTCGGGGTCGATGGCGTCCGGCCGGTCGCGCACGGTCGGGACCGTGTCGAGCACATCGAAGAATTCCTGCAGGCGCGGCGCGTCCATGAAGATGCGATTGGCGAAGCCGGTCGCCTGCTCGAGGCGGATGATCAGCATGCCCGAGAGGTTCATGAACATCACGATCTCGCCAATGGTGGCGAGGCCGTTGAGGTGCAGCCAGGTGCCGAGCAGGAAGATCGAGAGCAGCGTGATGGTGGTCGAGGCGCGCGTCAGCACCGTGACCAGCGCCCACCAGGAGAGCACCGGCATCTGCGCCTTCAAGAGCCGCGCGACCACGTCGCGCAGGCTCGACACCTCGGCCTCGACGCGGGCGAAGCCCTGCACCACCGCGATATTGCTCAGCGTGTCGGAGACGCGCTCGGCGAGGCTCGTGTAATATTCCTCGACCGAGCTCTGCAGGATCTCGGTCTTGCGGATCACCAGCGCGGTCAGGAAGGCGAAGATCGCGCAGAGCACGATCAGCAGCGAGCCCATCTGCCAGTTGAGCACCAGCGACAGCGGCAGCAGCACGAACAGCGCGATGAAGGCCGCGAAATGCTCGCGGAAGAAGGCGAGCCACAGGCCCCAGAGCGAATCCGTACCCGTGAGCATCACCTTCATCAGCCGGCCCGAATGCACATCGCCATGGAAGGCGAGCGGCAGGGTCAGGATGTGCTGGAAATAATCGGCGAGCACCGCCTGGCGGCGGCGGTGGGCGAGGCGGTCGGCATGCAGCGCCACCAGCACGCTGCAGCCAATGATGAAGAGGCCGAAGCCGGCCCATGCCGCGAGCAAAGGCATGAGGTCGGAGAAGTTCGGCAGCACGTTCTTCGCCTGCGCGCTGACGAGCGAATCGATGATGCGGCCGAACAGGATCGGCTCGGCGAACTGGGCGGCTGCGAGCGCCACATTGGCGGCGGCGAGCAGCCATCCCAGGCGGGCTTCAGGGCCGAGCAGCCCGAGCACGCGTGTGTAGAGGCGGATGATCTTCATGGGGTGGGCGAGCGTTGCGGACCGATACTAACGCAAAGCCTGTGCATCGGATGCATGAGCCGATCAAGAGTTCGGCGACACGCGCGAGTGGTGGCGACCAAGGGCAGAGGCGGCGAACAATCAATTGTCGACCCTATAAAAATACCATTAGTTACGAACGACCGATTTAGTCTCCAATCTGGACTCATTCCCGTTGCCGGCCCGAACCGAGTAATGTACCGCTTAGGACTGCAATTTGGCATTGTTCGCTTGTAGATAGCGCGCCGGGGGCCAGCGCGCACGATGCCACTACGGGGTCCAGGACCTGGACGCCGCGTCGACAGGGGCGGACGCGAGCCAAAGGCATGATCAATATTCCGACCGAACTGCTCCGCACCCTTGTAGCAGTTGTAGATCTGCGCAGTTTCACGCGCGCCGCGCAGACGCTCGGTGTCACCCAGCCCGCCGTCAGCGCGCAAATCAAGCGCCTGCAAACGATGCTCGGCGGTGAGCTGCTCGACAAGAGTGCGCCCGGCGTCACGCTCACGACCAAAGGCGCCGTGGTGGTCAATCATGCCCGGCGCCTGCTTGCGATCAATGACCAGATCCTCGATGCGACGGCCGGCGGCGCCGCCGACCGGATCCGCATCGGCCTCACGGCCGACTATGTGGACGGACCCGCGCTGAAAGCACTGGCGCAGTTTCGCGCTCGCCATCCGCAGCTACGCTTCCAGGTCAATGTCGCGTTTTCGGACACGCTGCTGCGTGATCTCGAGCGTGGCGACTGCGATCTGGTGGTGGCGGTGTCCGACACGGCCGAGATGGCATCGGCGAAGCACATCTGGCGCGAGACGGCGGTCTGGGCCGCGGCCAAGCCGGGCGGCTTCGGCGCGCAGGTGCCGCTGGTCACGCTCGGCGAAAGCAGTCTCACGGGCCGCATCGCGGTCGCGGCCCTGCAGCAGGCGGGCTACGCCTATGACGTGGTCTATGTGGGCCGAAGCCTGCCGGGCGTCGTCGGCGCCGTGGCGTCAGGGCTCGGCATAGCCTGTCTCGCGCGCCGGCACGTGCAGGCGAGCGGCCTCGTGCTGCTGAACGGAGATGCGCCGAAGCTGCGTGACTATTCCGGCGCGGTTCTCGTGCGCGAAGGCCTGCAGCGCAGCGACATAGACGAACTCGCCGGCTTGCTCGCGCAGGCGATCGAGGCGGGCGAAGCTTAGAGTCACGCCCCCGTATCGAGCAAAGTGCGCAGCTTCACGGCGAGGTCGACCTTGCGGTAGGGCTTGCTCAGCAGGTGCTTGAATTCCTCGTGCGGCGCGCGCCCTTCCATTTGCGTCTTGGCGAAGCCCGAGGTCAGCAACACGCGCAGGCCGGGGCGCAGCGCCTGCGCGGCGCGCGCAAGCGCGTCGCCGCTCATGCCGCCCGGCATCACGACATCGGTGAAGACGAGGTCGATGGGATCGCCGCGCGTGAGGATCGCGAGCGCGCTCTCGCTGTTCGAGGCTTCGACGACGTCGTAGCCGAGCTCGGTGAGCTGCAGCACGACCACCTGGCGCACCGCCGGATTGTCCTCGACCACCAGGATGCGCTCCCCCGGGCGCGCGCTCGGCACGATGGCGGGCCGCGCCTCGGCGGCACGCTCCTGGCTCGCGGCGCGCGGAACGTAAAGGCGCACCGTCGTGCCGTAGCCGACCTCGCTGTAGATCCGCACGTGGCCTTGGGATTGGCGCGCGAAGCCGTAGACCATGCTGAGACCGAGGCCCGTGCCGCGGCCCGGCTCTTTCGTCGTGAAGAACGGCTCGAACACCCGCGCCAGCACCTCGGGCGGCATGCCGGAGCCGGTGTCGGACACCGCGAGCATCACGTAATCGCCGGGCGAGACATCGAGGTTCTGCCGCGCGTAGTCGTCGTCGAGCTCGGTGTTGCCGGTCTCGATGGTGAGCCGGCCGCCGCCCGGCATGGCGTCGCGCGCGTTGATCGCGAGATTGATCAGCGCCGACTCGAGCTGCACCGGATCGACGAAGGCGGGCCAGAGATCGGGCGCGAGCGTGGTCGCGATCTCGATCTCCTCGCCGATCGTACGCTGCAGCAGCCCCATGGTGGCGCTGACGCGCTCGTTGATGCCGATCACCTTGGCATCGAGCGACTGGCGGCGCGCGAAGGCCAGAAGCTGGCGCGTCAGCTCGGCGCCGCGCAGCGCGGCCGTGAGCGCGGCGCGTGCATATTCGGCGCCCGCGGGGTCGTGCGCGACGCGATCCTCGAGCAGGTCGAGGCTGCCGATCACGACGGTGAGCAGGTTGTTGAAGTCGTGGGCGATGCCGCCCGTGAGCTGGCCGATGGCCTCGAGGCGCTGCGAGCGGCTCAGGCGCTCCTCGGCCGCGATGCGATCCGTCATGTCGCGGCCGATAAAGAAGTGCTGCTCGTCGGTCTCGGACCAGACGCCGGTCCAGGCGAGCGGCACCACGCGGCCGTCCTTGTGGACGTAGCGGCACTCGAAATTGCGCATCTGCTCGCCGCGCCGGGCGAGCCGCATCTCCTCGCGCGTGGACTCGAGATCGTCCGGGTGGATGAAATCGGCGGCGCTGCGGCCGATCATCTCGTCGGGCCGATAGCCGACGATCGCAAACGAGCTCGGGCTGACGCGGATGATGCCGCCCTTGCGGTCCACCACCAGGATCAGGTCGACCGTGGTCTCGAAGATGCGCTGATTGATGGAGTGCGCCGCCTCGCGCATGCGGATGCGCTCGAGGGAGGCGAGATGGGAGTCGCGCTCCATCGAGACGTCGTGCACCGCGACCGCATAGCCGCCCGCGCAGGGCTGACCCTTGAGCTCGAGCCAGGCCCGGACCACGTCCGAATAGGTGGTCAGCGCGGCGACTTCGCTCTGCCGCTTGGAGGTCTCACAGCAGATCCGCAGGGCGTCGTTGCCGCCCGGATTGAAGGCCTCGAACAGATTGCGGCCGATGAGCTTGTCCGCCTTCGCGCGCCAGAGCCGCTCGGCGGCAGGATTCACATGAGTGATGCGCCAGGCGTCGTCCGCCGCCAGCACGCTGTCCGGAAAGCTCGCCAGAATGTCCGCCAGGGCGGGCGGCGCCGGCAGGTCGAGCGGTGCATTCATCCACGAATCCCCGGAATCGGTCGGGTACACTGCTCCGCCGGGAATCGCGCCGCAAGGGCGGGAGAATCGCTACGTCGGGCCTAGCCCTGGGCAAATCCGGAGCGGTGCGCCCAGCCGGTCATCCGCGTCTCCAGGACCGCCATGGCCCAGTACATCACGATGCCCAGGACCGCGAGCGCGATCAGCCCGGCGAAGATCAGGGGCACCTGGAACTGGGCCTGGGCCTGCAGCATCAGGTTGCCGATGCCGGTGTTGGACGCGATGGTCTCCGAGATCACCGAACCGACGAAGGCGAGCGTGATCGCGATCTTCAGCGAGCCGAAGAAGTAGGGCAGGGCGCGCGGAATGCCGACCTTGCGCATGATATCGAGCTTGGAGGCGCCGAGCGCCTTGAGCACGTCCTCGAGCTCGGGCTCGATGGTGGCGAGCCCGGTCGCGACGTTCACGACGATGGGGAAGAACGAGATCAGGAAGGCGGTGAGCACCGCCGGCACGAAGCCGATGCCGAACCAGAGCACCAGGATCGGCACGACGGCGACCTTGGGGATCGCGTTGAAGCCGATCATCAGCGGATAGAGGCCCGCATAGATGGTGCGCGACCAACCGATCACGAGGCCGAGCAGCAGGCCGAAGCCGACCGCGAGCGCGAAACCTAGCGCCGTGGTCGAGAGCGTGAACAGCGAGTTGCGATAGATCGCGGGCCAGTATTCCACCATGGCCTGCGCGATCGTGCTCGGCGGCGGCAGGAAGAACTGCGGGATCTTGAAGATCCACACGACGGCTTCCCAGAACAGCAGGAAGACGACCGTGAACAGCCAGGGCGCGAGTCGGACCATGAGCGAGGGCGCGTTCATTGCCGCGCCTTCACGATCTGGTCGCGCAGCTCGTGCACGATGGCCTGGAAGCCCGGCGTGAAGGTCACGTCGAGGTCGCGCGGGCGCGGCAGGTCGATGACGCGTTCGGAGAGCACGCGGCCGGGGCGCGCCGACATCACGAAGACCCGGTCGGCGAGAAACACGGCCTCACGCAGGTCGTGGGTGACCAGAATGACGGTGATATTTCGCGCCGCATGCAGGTCGCGGATCACGCACCAGAGCTCCTCGCGCGTGAAGGCGTCGAGCGCCGCGAAAGGCTCGTCGAGCATCAGCAGCGCGGGCTCGTGGATCAGCGCGCGGCAGAGCGAGGCGCGCTGCTGCATGCCGCCGGAGAGCTGCCAGGGATATTTCTCGCCGAAGCCGCCGAGCCCGACGGAGGCGAGCAGGGCCTCGGCCTTGGCGATGTAGTTCTGCTTCTCGCGGCGAAGCTTACCGCGGTGCGGCTGGACGATCTCGAGCGGCAGCAGCAGGTTCTCGAGGGTGGTGCGCCAGGGCAGCAGCGTCGGCGCCTGGAACGCCATGCCGGCGATCTTGACGGGCTGCGTGACCGCCTGGCCCGCGACAGCAACGCTTCCCGTCATGGGAAACTGCAGCCCGGTCGCGAGCTTCATCAGGGTGGACTTGCCGCAGCCGGACGGGCCGACCACCGCGGCGAACTCGCCACGGTTCACGCGGATCGTCAGGCCATCGACCGCGAGCGTACCGCCCGCGCCGCCATAGGCGTGACTGACCCCCTCGAGGGCAACGAACGCAGTCAAGTCAGCCACGCCCCTTGGAGTTCAATTCGCCTTGCGCTCGGCGGCCGGCGGCAGGAACGAGGAATCGAACACGTCGCCGGCCTTGGGCGGCTCGGCCTTGAACTTGTAGGTGAGGCCGATCTGCTCGATCGCCTTGTCGAGGCGCGCTTCCTCGATGCCGCCGAAGCCGTTCTGCTTCACCTCGGGCGTGAGGATGTTGTCCTTGAGCGCGATCTGGAGACGCTCGAGCTCGGTCGCCTTCTTGGCGACGTCGTTGCGCTTGATGACCGAGTCGACCGAAGAGGAGGGGTTCGCGACGGTCTCCCTCAAGCCCTTCACGAAGGCGCGCAGGAAGGCCTTCACGGCCTCCGGCTTCTCGGCCGCGAATTTCGGGTTCACCATGATGGCGTTGCCGTAGAGATTGACGCCGTAGTCCGACATCAGCAGCACCGTGATGTCGTCGGCCGGCACGCCGCGGTCCTTCAGGTTGATGTAGGACGAGAACGAGAAGCCTGTGATCGCGTCCACCTCGCCGGCGGCCAGCATCGGCTCGCGCACCGGGAAGCCGACGCTGACGATCTGCACCTTCGAGGCGTCGATCTCGTTCGCCTTCACGAAGATCGGCCACTGCGCATAGGCGCCGTCGGGCGGCGGAGCGCCGAGCTTCTTGCCTTCCAGGTCCTTGGGCTTGGTGACGCCGCGGCTCTTGCGCCCGACGATCGAGAAGGGCGGCTTGTTGTAGACCATGAACACGGCCTTGATCGGCACGCTCGGGTTCTGGTCGCGGAACTTGATCAGCGAGTTGATGTCGCCGAAGCCCATGTCATAGGTGCCGGACGCCACGCGGTTGAGCGGCTCGAGCGAGCCGCCGGCGGTGTCGATGGTCACGTCCAGGCCTTCGGCCTTGAAGTAGCCCTTGTCGATCGCGACCACGAAGGGTGCGGCCGGGCCTTCGAACTTCCAGTCCAGCGTGAACTTGACGGAGGTCTGTGCGGCGGCGCTGCCGCCCGCGCCCAGGATGGCGGCAAGAACGAGGCCGGCCCGGCCGAGCCGGTGCAAAGTCAGAAAGCTCATCTACCCGTTCCTTTCTCAAGAACCTGCCGACTGGCTCCGCCCGCCACCCGCGGAGTCTTTGTGCCGGATTGTGGAAATTGCCGGTGCCGCGATGCTCTCGCGCTGCAACAGCGTCCGTGTTGCAACAGCAAAGAGCATGCCGCTTGAAAGTGCAAGGCAAGAGCCAATTTCCTGGTGGATCATGCCTAATGGCGCGGCAGCTTGCCGCACGATCGGGCATGATCGGGCGACCGTCGGCAGGGCTCGCCCGACGCGCCTGTGGTCCATGAATTGACACGCGTCACGGATTGCGATGCTACATGCCGAGCCCTCATTCGGAGACCGCCAATGGTTGCCGTTCGTCGCCCCACGCAGGGTGCGGTCTCGCTTCCGCCCTTCAACCCGCCCTTCGCGGAGGCAGACGAGGTGCTGGCCGAGCGCTTCCTCGCCGAGATGCCGCGCAATCGCGCGGCGGAACAGCGGATCGACGTGCGCGCAACGGGCTTGGTGGAGGCGATCCGCGCCCGCACGGGCGGGCTGGGCGGCATCGAGGACTTCCTGCGCGAATACTCCCTGTCCAGCCGCGAGGGCCTCGCGCTGATGGTGCTGGCCGAGGCGCTGCTGCGGGTGCCCGACACGCTCACGGCGGACCGGCTGATTGAGGACAAGCTCTCGGCCGGCGACTGGTCGCATCACGAGGTGAAGTCGACGGCGCTGCTTGTCTCGGCCTCGGCTTGGGCGCTCGGCATCTCGGCGCGGCTGATCCAGCCCGGCGAGACCCCGGAGAACATCCTGGATAGTCTGGCCAAGCGGCTCGGCCTGCCGGCGCTGCGCACCGCGACGCGGCAAGCCATGCGGCTTCTCGGCTCGCATTTCGTGCTCGGCACCACCATCGGCGACGCGCTGCGGCGCGCGAAGAGCGAGCCTGATTTCCGCTACTCTTTCGATATGCTGGGTGAGGGTGCGCGGACCGCGCGCGACGCGGAGCGCTATTTCGCCTCCTATGCGGACGCGATCGACGCGATCGGCCGCAGCGCCACCGGCACGCTGCCGGGGCGGCCTGGCATCTCGGTGAAGCTCTCGGCGCTGCATCCCCGCTTCGAGGCGGTGTCGCGCGAGCGCGTGATGACGGAGCTGACGCCGCGGGTGCTCGAGCTTGCGCGCAAAGCGAAGGGCTACGACCTCAATTTCACGGTCGATGCCGAGGAGGCGGATCGCCTCGAGCTCAGCCTTGAGGTGTTCGCGGCCGTGCTGGCGGATCCCTCGCTCGCCGGATGGGACGGCTTCGGCCTCGCGGTACAGGCCTATCAGAAGCGGGCGCCGCATGTGGTCGAGTGGGTGCACGAGGTCGCGCGCGCGCTCGACCGCAAGCTGATGGTGCGCCTGGTCAAGGGCGCCTATTGGGACACCGAGGTCAAGCGCGCGCAGGAGCGCGGGCTCGCCGACTATCCGGTGTTCACGCGCAAGGCGATGACCGACCTCTGCTACATGGCCTGCGTGAAGGCCCTGCTGGCGGCGCGGCCGCGCATCTATCCGCAGTTCGCGACCCACAATGCGCTCACGGTCGCGAATGTCATCGAGATGGCGGGTGGTGTCGCGGGTTTCGAATTCCAGCGGCTGCACGGCATGGGCGAGGCGCTCTACGAGGAGCTGATGCGCGACGAGCCCGGCGCGGCCTGCCGCGTCTATGCGCCGGTCGGCGGGCATCGCGACCTGCTCGCCTATCTGGTGCGCCGGCTCTTGGAGAACGGCGCCAACTCGTCCTTCGTGTCGGTGGCGGCCGATCCGTCGGTGCCCATCGCCGAGATCCTGCGGCGGCCGCAGGACGCTGTGCTGAATGCCGAAAAGGCGCGCCATCCGCGCCTGCCGCTGCCGCGCGACCTCTATGGATCGCAGCGGCGCAACTCGTCCGGCGTCGAGTTCGGTCATGACGCGAGCCTCGCGGCGCTCATGGACGAGATCCGCGCGGGCGCGCCCGCAACGGTCG
>JAEYAU010000041.1 GCA_023404705.1 Pseudomonadota bacterium | reverse complement strand
ATCGCCAGCGTCGGCGGCATCGGCAGCCTGCGCGGGCAGCACAATGCGCAGAACGCCGCCTGCGCGGCCGCCGCCGCGCTCGCGCTCGGCCTCGACGCTGCGACCATCCAGCGGGCCCTGCGCTCGTTCCCGGGCCTCGCGCACCGCATGGAGCAGGTCGCGCGCAAGGGCAATGTGCTGTTCGTCAACGACTCGAAAGCGACCAATGCGGACGCGGCGGAGCGCGCGCTCGCGAGCTTCACGGACATCTTCTGGATCGCGGGCGGCAAGCCGAAGACCGGCGGCATCACGCCGTTGACGGGCTTCTTCCCGCGCATCCGCAAGGCCTATCTGATCGGCGAAGCGGCCGCCGAATTTGCGCAAACGCTGGAAGCCACGAAGGTCCCGCACGTGGTCGCCGGCACGCTCGATCGCGCCGTCGCGCTGGCGGCGCGCGATGCGGAAGCCTCAAACGCGCGTGAGCCCGTGGTGCTGCTCTCGCCCGCCTGCGCGAGCTTCGATCAGTATCGCAATTTCGAGATACGCGGCGCCGCTTTCCGCGAGCATGTGCTCAAGCTGGATGGCGTCACGCCAGTGTAGGGGAAGGGCGGGTCCGCAGAACGCGTGACCCGCCGTAGTTCATTCGAAGATCAATACGCCTCGTAAGCCGCGACGTCCGCGACCGGCAGCTTCGACATGTCGACGCTGCGATGGATCGCGTTGATATCGAGGCCGGCGCCCGTGTTGGCATCGGCGCGCTTCGACATCATGCTCCACGACGACGCCACGACGAAGGCGGTGGCGGCCATGCCCATCAGAATGGTCCTGCGCATTTCCCTGCTCCGAAACGTGCGTGTTGTCGGAAGCTGCCCCCCAGGGCGGATGACTCCGGGCGCGACCGGGCACGTTTCGCGGAAGCGCCGGCTCACGTTCTACAGATGAGGTCTGAAGATTCCGTCAAGCCGCTCCACAAAGGCGTTAAGCAATCGTGAATGAGGGGCGCCACGCAGCGCGTTTCAGCCATTCACTGCCGGAATATCAATGACGTGCGTCACTTGCCCGCGGCGTTGCGCGCGGAAGCGAGGCGAGCCACGAGCACACGATGCCCGGCACGATTCCAAGCACGCCGATCTGGCCCATGCTGAGACCGGTCTCGCCGAAGCCGATCCAGATGAACTGCGCGGCCGAGACCAGGAAGCCGACCATTCCGGCCGCGAGCGCGCGCGGCAGCGGGCTCAGCCGGGGAGCGAGCCGGGCGTCAGCGATGGCGGTGACCAGTGCCGGAAAAATCCCAAAAAAGTACGCGTAGGGAATCAGGACCACCGAGAAGATCACGGCCCCGGGCGCGCCGGCGTGGAACGCGGCCGGAACCGCCAGGGAGAGGAGGCCGAGAAGCGGCCCCAGGACGAGAAAGATCGCGATGCGCGCCATGGTGGCTCCCGCGCAACGGTCCGCCCGGCCGGTAGAATTTCCCTCCCGGACGCGCGGTTCGTTTACTGGCCATTAACCATAGCGGGCCAATTCTTAACGGATCGCAACACTTCGCAAATGAGGTTCCTTGCCGTGTCCGCCCGTCCGCCGCTCCGCTTCCTCGCGCGCTCCTATCTCGCATTCGTTCTGATGCCGGAAGGTGAGGTCGCCGACTGGCTGTCCGAGCTCGACCAGCACATCGCCCGCTCGCCCGACTTCTTCCCGGGCCGCGCGGTGGTGCTCGACCTTTCCCACATCAAGCCGAAGCTCCCCGAGATCACCGATCTCGTGGTCGAGCTCAACCGCCGCAACATCCGCCTCATGGGCATGGAGGGCGTCGACGCCTCTCAGCTCACCCCCGAGCTGCCGCCGCTCCTGCAGGCCGGCCGCACGCGCCGCCTGCAGGACGTGGTGCCGCCGCCGAAGCCGGACGCGCCGGCGAAGCCCGCCGGGCTGATGCTCGACGTGGTGCGCTCGGGCCAGGCGATCCACTACGCCGAGGGCGACATCACGGTGCTGGGCTCGGTCGGCTCCGCGGCCGAGATCGTCGCGGGCGGCTCGATCCATGTCTACGGCACGCTGCGCGGCCGCGTCATGGCGGGCGCCGCGGGCAACTCGAGCGCGCGCATCTTCTGTCAGCGCATCGATGCCGAGCTGCTCGGCATCAACGGCTACTACCACACGGCTGAAGACATCGACGTCTCACTCCGCAACCGGCCCGCCCAGGTCTGGCTTGACGGCACCGACATAAAGATCACCGCGCTGCAGTGATCAGCGAAGGAGGTTCGGACATGGGTAAGGTTCTGGTCGTCACATCAGGCAAGGGCGGGGTCGGTAAGACGACGTCCACGGCCGCACTTGGGGCCGCGCTCGCGCAAGCGGGCCAGAAGGTCGCGGTCGTCGATTTCGACGTCGGCCTGCGCAATCTCGATCTCATCATGGGCGCCGAGCGCCGCGTGGTGTTCGACCTGATCAACGTGGTGACGGGCGTCGCCAAGCTGAGCCAGGCGCTGATCCGCGACAAGCGGCTCGAGAATCTGAGCCTGCTGCCGGCCTCGCAGACGCGCGACAAGGACGCGCTCACCGAGGAAGGCGTCAAGCAGGTGATCAACGAGCTGCGCGAGCAGTTCGACTGGGTGATCTGCGACTCACCGGCCGGCATCGAGCGCGGCGCCACGCTGGCGATGCGCTACGCCGACGCGGCCGTGATCGTCACCAACCCGGAAGTCTCCTCGGTGCGTGACAGCGATCGCATCATCGGCATGCTCGACTCCAAGACCGAGAAGGCCGAGAAGGGCGAGCGCGTCGAGAAGCACCTGCTCATCACCCGTTACGATCCCAGCCGGGCAGCGCGCGGCGAGATGCTCTCGATCGACGATGTTCTCGAGATCTTATCGACGCCGCTGCTCGGCATCATTCCCGAGAGCGAGGAGGTGCTGCGCGCCTCCAATGTCGGCTCGCCCGTGACGCTCAACAACGCCGCAAGCGAGCCGGCCCGCGCTTACATCGACGCAGCGCGCCGGCTCAACGGGGAGAGCGTCGAGATGATGATGCCGCGCGTGAAGACCGGCCTGATGGACAGGCTGTTCGGCCGGAGGGCGGCATGAACAAGATCCTCAGCCTGTTCCGCAAGCAGGCCTCGGCGCCGGTCGCGCGCGAGCGCCTGCAGCTTCTGCTCGCCCACGAGCGCCACGCACGCAATCAGCCGGAGCTGCTCGGCGTGCTGCGCGAAGAGATCCTGGCCGTGATCTCGCGGCACGTGAAGCTCGATCCCGACAAGGTCCAGATCAAGATGGACCGCGGCGGCACCGTCTCGACCCTCGAGGTCGAGATCGAGATCCCGACCCGCGAGGTGCTGGCCGGCGCCGCGTGAGGAGAGGTTGGGGGGAACCATCTGCGCGCCGCGTCGTTCGTCTTGGGTAGCTGAGACGGGGCGCGCAGATGCTTCAGATCTATCGCATGCGCGCGCGGCAATGCCGCGTTGCGGCCGAACGGATCGAGGACCACGCCAAGCGCGTGAGCCTCGAGCGCATCGCCCAGCAGTGGGACGCGCTCGCCGACCAGATCGCCGAGGCGCGCGGCGGCAACTCCGGCAACGTCATCCCGTTTTCGCGCTTCGCCCGCGCCCGCGCCGAGCGTCTCGCGCGCGAGAACGAATCGCCCGCGCAGGGCGCGACGCACTCGGCGTAAGCGTTTCTCTCCGATAGACCCCACACTCCGTTCGTGCCCGCGCAAGCGGGCACCCAGGGGCCGCAACCTGTGCGCTGCGATTCTGGGTCCCCGCTTTCGCGGGGACGAACGGACGTGAGCCGATTCACTCCTCCGCGTAGAACGCCTCGCGCACCAGGTTGGCGATCGGGCCGGAGCCGATGATCGCGGTCTGGGTCATCACCACGCCCGCGATCTTGTTGCTGGGATCGACCCAGAACTGCGTGCCGTAGATGCCGCCCCAGCCGTAGCTGCCGGCCGGCGTCTTCACCTTGGCGGCCGCCGGGTCCGTCAGCACGCCGAAGCCGAGGCCGAAGCCCCAGCCGGGGCCGCGCAGCGTCGGCATGTTGCCGACCTGGTTCTGCGTCATCTGCCGCACGGTCTCGGGTTTGAGGATGCGCACGCCGTCGAGCTCGCCCTCGTTCGCCAGCATCTGCACGAAGCGCGCATAGTCGCCGAGGGTGCCGCTCATGCCGGCGCCGCCCGAGTGATAGGCGCTTGCGACGAAGGCGCGATTGGGATCGAGCATGGCGACGGTCTTGGTGGCCGGGAAGGGCACGGCCTCGGCCTTGGTGAGCGGCTCGTAGCCGACGCCGAGCGCATTCACGGGCTGCGCGGGCCGCGTCGCGGTCACGAAGCGGGCGCGCATGCTCTCGGGCGCCGTGAAGACGAAGCTGTCGAGCCGCAGCGGCTTGGCGACCTTCTCGGCGACGACGTCGCCGAGCTGCTTGCCGGTCACCTTCTCGATCACGGCGCCGAGCACGTCGGTCGCCAGCGAATACTCCCAGCCCTTGCCGGGCTGGTAGCCGAGCGGCGCGGCGGCGAGCCGGCGCATCGCCTCCTCGGTGTTCACCTCCGGCTGGTCGAGCCCGTCGGTGACGCGCAGCTCCTTGTATTTCTCGGCGAGGCGCGGATTGTTGATGAAGTTGTAGGAGAGCCCGGCCGTGTGCGTGAGCAGCTCGCGGATGGTGGGCGGCCGCTCGGCCGGCGCCTCGCTGCCGTCCGGCGCGCGCACCGTGAGCTTCTCGAACACGGGCAGATATTTGCTGACCGGATCATCGAGCGAGATCAGCCCTTCCTCGACGAGGCGCATCGCGGCCACCGAGGTCACGGCCTTGGTCATCGAGGCGAGGCGGAACATGTCGTCCGGGCGCATCGGCTCGCTGCCGCCGGGTTCGCGCACGCCGAGGCTCTTCGCATAGACCGGCTTGCCGTCCATCAGGATCAGCACCGCGATGCCGGGTGTGCTCTTGCCCTCGACCAGCGTCTTGAGCGCGGCGTCGACCTTTGCGCTGCGGCTTTCGGGCGAGAGGGCCTGGGATTGCGGCGCTGCGAGACTTGCGAAGGCCAGCGCCGTGGCCCCGAGCAGCGAGAGCAGCAGGCGACGAGTGGTCAGCATGGCGTCCTCCTCTCCATGTTCATTCTTGACGTTGCGGCAAGTGTCGCGCAGTGAGAGAGGGCGTCAAGAAGCGCGAACGAGCGCAAGCCATGCGCCGGCCGCGTGGGCGCAAGCCCCGCGGATGCCACGATGCTCATGGCCGCGCCTTTGCGCGTGCCGATCAGGGGGGAAGCCATGCCGAGATCGATCGCCTGCGCGCTCGCGTTCGCGTGCGTCACGATCGCCGCCGCCCACGCGCAGACGCCGACTCCGGCGCAAACGCCCGACTATGTCGGCCGCTGGTACGTCGGCGACGTGTCGGTCTGCAAGAAGAAGACCGGCGAGGCCGAGGGCCTGATCGTCTACACGGCCCGCGAGATGATCGCCTACGAATCGAAATGCCGGATCACCAAAGCGGCCCCGAAGGGCCGCGCCACCGAGCTCTCACTCCGCTGCCGCGGCGAGGGCGAAAGCTTCGACGACCGCGAGAGCGTCGAAGTGGTGGGGGGCCAGTTGAAGCGGACGGTCATGGTGGAGGGGAAGCGGACGACGTTCAATTATCCGCGGTGTCCGGGCTAGGGACCGAAGGCGGTCGAGACCGTCGGCGCCTAGCTCTGAAGAGGAGTGGCGGGCTCGCGATTTTCAAGACTGTAGTAGAGAAAGGAGCACGAGATGAGCCGCCACCGCCACTTGAGCCGATAAGCCGCCTCGGTTGATAATTCGAGCCGACTCTTCGTAGCGGGAGGTTTCGATGAGGGCTTTTCTTTCGCATTCTTCAAAAGACAAGGGATATGTCGATCGAGCTGCATCGATGCTAAAGCCGGGCACATTTGAACTCGATTCGGTGACGTTCGATGCGGGGTTGATAAACACTGCTGCTATTACGGAAGCACTCAAGAGATCAGATTTATTCTGTCTATTTCTTTCGCGTGACTCAATAACCTCAAAATACGTCGAGTTTGAAACATTACTAGGAATCGAATTCCTAGCCCGAGGAGGCGTGACCAGGTTTCTAGTAGTTTGCTTAGACGAAGATGCGTTCAACTCCGCTTCGACGAACGTGAAATTCTTTAATATCATAAGACGTGTCGAGGAACCAGAGAACGCTGCAAGGCTAATTCAGGGCGCGCTAGTCGCGGCTGCTTCGGCCGATCGAACCATCCACCCGTTCATCGGACGAGAAGACGCGCTAGGCGAACTTGAGTCTCAAGTTGTAGATTCAGAGCGCCCGGCAACCAAAGCTCTCTTTGTTTCCGGTAATTTTGGAATTGGAAGAAGATCCCTGGTACGGAAGTTTTATCAAGATCATTATCCGCACGTTGGACGCGTATTCCCGGTCGTAGAAATATCGGAATATTCAGGCTTAGAAGAAATATTCCGACAGGTTTTAGGAGCTTTGCGGCCCGCTATAACCGGTCACGAATTGCGAACACGCTTATCATCGTTCGAAGTGGCCACCGAGCCTGAAAAATATCGCCAAATCGCCGCGCTATTCAATTCAGTGCTCCCGGCGCGAGAGGCAGCGATGGTTATCGATTCAGGGGGTGTTCTGACGGACACGGCAAGCTTTCAGCCGGAGATTGCGCGGCTCATTGATTTGTTAGAATCACATCCTCATCCTCCTCTGGCATTCGTATCCCTTCGGAGCATCCCGTTACGGAATCGCCGGCATCAAAATGATGTGGCTCACGTTGGCCTGGGTTCACTGAAGCGGGAGGAAGCCGTACGCCTCGCTTCGCGGTTATTGAAGGACAATCGACAAACAGCATCGCGCGAACAGATTTCTGAAATCGTTGGATTAGCTGATGGCCACCCCTTCAATTTTTACCGCATTGTTCAAGAGGTGCACGAGAGCAATGTTGCCACGTTCCTCGCTAATCCTCGGGATTTCATCGAGTGGAAGCATCGTCAATCTTCATCTTACTTGAACAAGATCAAGCTCAGTGAGGAAGAAATATCGGTATTGGCGCTTTTAAAGATACTACCTTCTATCGATTTTGCTGCCGTCTTGGATGCTTTGCCTATGGACGCAGAGAAGGCAAACGAAGCGGTGATGAAGCTATCATCCTTTCATCTAATTGAGTTTGCCGGTGCGGCATTTTCTATATCACCCCCGCTGCGTAGTGCCGTTGAACGGGACAGGCGCATTAGGTTGCCAGAACCTGTCCGCACTCGAGCGATGACCAATCTGTCGGAAACACTTGCAGTGAGAATAGACGAAGGCAGTGCCGAGATCCGTTTGGTGGATTCAGCGATCCTTGCATCGATCAGGAGTGGGAATTCGAATGATTTCGTAAGTGCGTTCCTATTGCCATCTCATTATGCGTGGCTTGCGAAGCGCAGCTACGATGAAGGTGAATATAGAGAAACAATCCGCCTCGCACAGGAGGCCATCAAGGGCATGACTAGACTATCGGCGGCAGGTTTTGTTGCCGCGTGTCGATACATGTGTTTGGCAGCGTCACGAGTTGGAGAATCAGAAGTGTTTGAAGCGGGAATTTCACTGCTAAGAAAGCGGGCAACGGATGACTGGGCTAAGAGCAATGTCGCATTCTTGCAGGGGTTCAATTCGCGAATGTTGGGCAACTTGCCCGCTGCGGAGGAGTTCTTTTATTCGGCTTATCAACTATCCCCCGGGAATCACTCAGCGGCCAGAGAGCTGGCTGCCGTTTGTCTTGCTCGGGGCAATCTGGAGGAAGCAGAGAAGTACGCCCGTGAAGCTCGCGAACACGCAGCCCGCAATGTGTACGTTCTTGATATTCTCATAGCCGTACTGACCAAGCGTTTGGGGAGACGAGCTATGAGCGACCCGGAAGTGAGGGAGCTGTTCGATCTTCTCCAAGAAGAATGTGAGGGGACAAACCGATCGTTTTTCGAAACGCGCAAGGCAGAATTGGAGAACCTGTATGGTGATAACGGGAAAGCCAGAGAGCTCATCGCGGAGGCAATTGATAAGACACCCTATTTAATCGAGCCCAGACGAATTCTGGCCGAAATTTTCCTCAAGGAGGGTAACAAAGTTAAAGCAGATGAGGTGCTGCGATGGATGCGTAGTAGGGTGATGTCTAATAACGCATCGGAGCGGCGGTGGAACTATCGGTCATATCTCGAGACCTATTCAAAATATCTTACTGAAGTGGGTAAATACGAAGAAGCGAAGGACCTTTTTCGTGACCCGAAGGTATTTACTGACGGCGAACAAAAGGACGCGATTCGAAGGATTGAGATTGAACAGGGCTTCCGAAAGACGGGACGTTAGGCGGAAGGTCGGAGACGGCCCCGACCGGGCCGGCTTTCTAGGCTGAGGGGAAGAGGGGGAATGTGCCGGCCGGTCCGGTCGAGGTGACGGGAGAACGCCGGAACAGGGGAGTGGGTTGCGAGGCAGGGTGCCGCAGGGGCGGCCCGCGACAGGCGCGCGCGGGCGCCGGGCGAGAGCGCAGCCCGGCAGCCAATCCAGCGTCAGGTTCGGGAGCTACTCGCCGCCGCCGTCGCCGCGGGGGTACTCGTCGGGGTCGCGCACGTGGTCGGCGAGGCGGATCCACACCTCGGCCATCTTGAGGAGCTGGAGACGGTCTTCGGGATCCGACATCAGATCGGCCGTCTCGGCGCATTCATAGGCTTTCAGTCGGTACTCGGCCTTTCGGGTCACTCGCAGGCATCCGCATCTTTCGTACCCCACCGATCGGAAAAGTTTGGAACCGGACGATCGTTCCGCGCGTTGGCGATCTTTTTTGCGCTGTGGCATGCCGGATACGGCCGGAAGGCGCCTGGGGAAGACGAAGGTTGCACGGCGGCGTGATGGAACTTTCGCGGTTCCGTCCGGTTCGATTCATGAGCGAACCGAGGTTGCCGAGATGCGCGAACTTTATCGCATGCGCGCGCGCCAGTGCCGCGCCACCGCGGCGGCGACGCAGGATCCCGCCGAGCGCTACAAGCTCGAGCGGATCGCCTGGGAGTGGGACCAGCTCGCGGCGCAGCAGCCCGAGACTCCCGTCGAGGACAACGTGATCCCGTACGAGCGGCTGCAGGACGCGCGCGAGCGACGCGCGAGGCGGCGGGCCCGGCGCATGGCCGCGATGGCGCAGTAGTGCGCCTCGCGCGGATTTCTGATTTTCAGGACTTTATTTCTGATTATCTGAAGATTTCGCTTGCGCGGCCCACGCCGCGCGCGCATACTCGCGGCACTCCTGCTCGCGAGGGGCGTGACCGGAACGACCGCGATGGAGCCAGGAGGCGGTCTTTGCGGATCTGCGCCGCTCATCCGGATGAGCCAGCGATCCGACGAGACCGTGGTGGAGCGCCGAGAGGCGCAGGGGGCACGCGTCATGGGCCCCCGGGCGGGGCCGCTGTCCCGCCCCAACGTCCCGGCGATCCGGGACGTAAGCCCGTTCCGCCGAGCGGGCTGGCGCCTCTCGGCGCTCCATTTCCCCTCAAGGGGGAGGCGGCTGCAAACCTCCGGGCGCGATGCGCCGCGGAGATGAAGGTGTTTCCAGTAGGGTGGGCAAAATCGCAAAGCTCGACCCTTCGACCAGGGCAGATCCAGCGTGCGATTTTGCCCACGCGTGCCGAGTCGATAGTCAGACCGCGTGGGCAAGATCGCGCTCGAGTTCATGCCGGTGGATGCGCGGTGCAGCGCGATCTTGCCCACCCTACGAAGCGCGATCTGCCGATTCCTTAATCCCTTGGTAACCATGTCGGAGTCACGACTGAGACCATGGGCATGATGGGGAATCCCTATGGTCTCGCGCGTTGAACGCACGCCGTTTGCGGCCTGGTGGTGGACCATCGACCGGCTGATGCTGGCGGCGCTCGGCGCGCTGATGCTGGCGGGCATCATCCTGTCGCTGGCCGCGAGCCCGGCGGTGGCGGTGCGCATCGGCCTCGACGCCTTCTACTTCGTCAACCGCCACATCCTCTATCTCGCGCCCGTGCTCGTGGTGCTGATCGCGACCTCGTTCCTCACGCCGTCCCAGGTGCGCCGCTCGGCGCTGATCGTGTTCGCGGTCTCGCTCGCCATGGTGGCGGCGACGCTCGTCATCGGCGCCGAGGTGAAGGGCGCGCGGCGCTGGCTCATCATCGCGGGCGTCAACATCCAGCCGTCGGAGTTCGTGAAGCCGGCCTTCGTGATCCTGATCTCGTGGCTGTTCGCCGAAAGCGTGCGCCGTCCCGAGATGCCCGCGAACACCATCGCGCTGGCGCTGCTCGGCGCCGTGGTCGGCCTGCTCGTGCTGCAGCCGGACTTCGGCCAGACCATGCTGGTGGTCTCGGTCTGGGCCGCGCTGTTCTTCATGGCGGGCATGCGCATCATCTGGGTGATCGGGCTCACGGGCGTGAGTGCGGCCGGCCTGGTCGCGGCCTATTTCATGGTGCCGCACGTGTCGAAGCGCATTCAGCGCTTCCTCGATCCGTCCTCGGGCGACACCTACCAAGTCGGCAATGCGCTCGAAGCGTTCGCACGCGGCGGCTGGTTCGGGCGCGGCCCGGGCGAGGGCACCATGAAGCGCATGATCCCGGACAGCCACGCCGACTTCGTGTTCGCGGTGGCGGCCGAGGAGTTCGGCATCGTGCTCTGCCTCGCGCTGGCGGCGCTGTTCGCCTTCATCGTCATCCGCGCGCTCGGCAAGGCCTTCAAGGACTACGACCCGTTCACGCGCTTCGCCACCGCGGGGCTCGCCATCCTGTTCGGCACGCAGGCCTGCATCAACATGGCCGTCAACATGCATCTCATCCCCGCGAAGGGCATGACCTTGCCGTTCATCTCCTATGGCGGCTCCTCGATGATCTCGCTCGCCTACGGCATGGGCATGCTGCTGGCGCTGACCCGCGAGCGCCCGCGCGCCGAGTTGATCGCGCAGGTGGATTTCGCGTATCCGAACGGACGGCCGTAGCGATTTACTCCGTTCGTGCCCGCGCAAGCGGGCATCCAGGGGCCGCGGATCGCTGCCTCTGGGTCCCCGCTTTCGCGGGGACGAACGGAGGTGGGTGCGGGCTCATGCAATTGCCTGTAGTCAGTGAGAGCATGACACCACCTCAGACAGTCCTCGTCGCGGCCGGCGGAACCGGCGGACATCTGTTTCCCGCGGAAGCGCTCGCGGTCGCCTTGCAGGCGCGCGGCGTCGCGGTGGAGCTCGCGACCGACGAGCGCGCCGAGCGCTACGGCAAGAGCTTTCCGGCGCGCGAGACGCACATCATCCCGAGCGCGACGGTTCGCGGACGCGATCCGATCTCGCTCGCGCGCACGCTCTTCACGCTCGGCGGCGGCACGCTGAAGGCGTGGCGCCTGCTCGGCCGCCTGAAGCCGATCGCGGTGGTCGGCTTCGGCGGCTATCCGACGCTGCCGCCGGTCTATGCGGCGACGCTGCGCGGAATTCCAAGCGTGATCCACGACGCCAACGCCGTCATGGGCCGCGCCAACAAGCTGCTCGCGCCCCGCGTCACCGCGATCGCGACCAGCTTCGACGGCGTGCTCACGGGTTCGCTCGCTGCCAAGGCGACGCGGACCGGAAATCCGGTGCGTCCCGCGGTCGTGACGGCGGCCGGGATCGCGTATCCGAGCCACGACCTCACGCAGCCGCTGCGCCTGCTCGTCACGGGCGGCAGCCAGGGCGCGCGCGTGATGTCCGACGTGGTGCCGCCCGCGATCGAGAAGCTCGAACCCGCGCTGCGCGCGCGCCTGCACATCGTCCAGCAGGCGCGGCCCGAGGATCGGGCCCGCGTCGCCGACACCTATCGGCGGCTCGGCGTCACGGCCGAGGTCGACCCCTTCTTCGCCGATCTCCCGCAGCGCATCGCGCAGTCGCATCTCGTGGTCTCGCGCTCGGGCGCCTCGACGGTCGCAGAGCTCGCGGCGATCGGCCGGCCCTCCATCCTGTGCCCGCTGCCGCATGCGCTCGACCAGGACCAGCTCGCCAATGCCAACGTGCTCGTGCGCGCCGGCGGCGCCATTCGGCTGACTCAGGATCACTTCACGCCCGAGCGGCTCGCGGCCGAGATCTCAGGCCTCGCTGCCGCGCCGGAACGATTGGCCGCCATGGCGGTTGGAGCCCGCAGCGCCGGCGCGCTGGACGCGGCGGAGCGCCTCGCCGATCTGGTGCTCCGCGTCGCCGGTGTGCTACCTGCCCGCTAGTTTGCCCCCAGAAGGACCCCTCACATGAAGATGCCGCGCGACATCGGCCCGGTTCATTTCGTCGGCATCGGCGGCATCGGCATGAGCGGCATCGCCGAGGTGCTGATCAATCTCGGCTATACGGTGCAGGGCTCGGACGCGGCCGACAACGCCAACGTGAAGCGCCTGCGCGACAAGGGCGCCAAGGTCTCGATCGGGCATGCGGCCGAGAATGTGGACGGCGCGGACGTGCTGGTCGTCTCCTCGGCGATCAAGCCGGACAATCCGGAGCTGGTGGCGGCGCGTGCGCGCCGGCTGCCGGTCGTGCGCCGCGCCGAGATGCTGGCCGAGCTGATGCGGCTGAAAAGCTGCGTCGCCATCGCGGGCACCCACGGCAAGACCACGACCACCTCGATGGTCGCGACCCTGTTCGACGCCGGCGGCTTCGATCCGACCGTGATCAACGGCGGCATCATCAATGCCTACGGCACCAATGCGCGGCTCGGGCAGGGCAACTGGATGGTGGTGGAGGCCGACGAGTCGGACGGCACCTTCCTGAAGCTGCCCGCCGACGTCTGCATCGTCACCAATGTGGACGCCGAACATCTCGACCACTTCAAGACCTTCGCCAATGTGCAGGAGGCATTCCGCAACTTCGTCGAGAACATCCCGTTCTACGGCTTCGCCGTGATGTGCACCGACCATCCGATCGTGCAGCGCCTGGTCGGCCGCATCGAGGACCGGCGCATCATCACCTATGGCGAGAACCCGCAGGCCGACGTGAGGCTCGTCGATCTCACGCAGGCCGACGGGCAGTCGAAATTCCGCGTCGTGTTCCGCGACCGCAATGGCGCGACCGTGCACGAGATCGGCGATCTCGCGCTCCCCATGCCGGGGCGGCACAACGCGCTCAATGCCACCTCGGCCATCGCGGTCGCCCACGAACTCGGCATCGCGGACGACAAGATCCGCAAGGCGCTGCTGGGGTTCGGCGGCGTGAAGCGCCGCTTCACGCGGACGGGCTCCTGGAACGGCATCACGGTGATCGACGACTACGGCCACCACCCGGTAGAGATCGCGGCCGTGCTGAAGGCCGCGCGGGACTCGACCAAGGGCAACATCGTCGCGGTCGTGCAGCCGCATCGCTATACGCGGCTGCAGTCGCTGTTCGAGCCGTTCTCCACTTGCTTCAACGACGCCGACGCCGTGGTGGTCGCCCATGTCTATGCGGCCGGCGAGCAGCCGATCGAAGGCGCCGACCGCGACCATCTCGTGCAGGCGATGCGCGCACGCGGCCACCGCAACGTGGTGCCGCTCGACGGCCCGCAGGATCTCGCGCGCATCGTGCGCGATCTCGCCAAGCCGGGCGATTACGTGATCTGTCTCGGCGCCGGCAACATCACCCAGTGGGCCTACGCGCTGCCGGGCGAGCTGGAGGCGCTGGGGAAATGACGACAGGCAATGCGCTCAGTCGTCATCCCGGACGCCGCGCAGCGGCGATCCGGGATCCATATCCCCTGTGGTCGTTACTTTCGCGAGACAGGGGTTATGGATCCCGGCTCTCGCTTCGCTCGGCCGGGATGACATTCAGAGATTCTTTGCAATGACCTTCCCGGACATCACCGCCGATCTCAAAGCCAAGGCGCCCGAGCTGCGCGGGCGGCTGCTCGCGAACCAGTCGCTCGCCGAGCTCACCTGGTTTCGCGTCGGTGGGCCGGCGCAGGTTCTCTTCATGCCGGAGGACGAGGCGGATCTCGCCTATCTGCTCGCGCATCTGCCGGCGGAGATTCCGGTTACTGTGATCGGCCTCGGCTCCAACCTGATCGTGCGCGACGGCGGTGTGCCCGGCGTGGTGATCCGGCTCGGCCGCGGCTTCAACGAGGTGAAGATCGATGAGGATCGCGTGCGGACCGGCACGGCGGTGCCCGACGTGAAGGTCGCGCGCGCCGCGCAGGAGGCGGGGCTCGCGGGGCTCGCGTTCTATCGCGGCATTCCGGGCGCGATCGGCGGCGCGCTGCGCATGAATGGCGGCGCCTATGGGCGCGAGACCAAGGATGCGCTGATCGAGGCGAGGGGCGTCACGCGCCAGGGCGAGATCAAGACCTACTCGAACGCCGACATGGGCTTCACGTATCGCCACTGCAGCGTGCCGGACGATGTGATCTTCACCGAGGCGCTCTATCAGGGCACGCCCGGCGATGCCGCCGCGATCGCGGCCGAGATGGACAAGATCACGGAGTCGCGCGAGGCGACGCAGCCGATCAAGAGCCGCACGGGCGGCTCCACCTTCAAGAACCCGCCGGGACAGAAGGCGTGGCAGCTGATCGATGCCGCGGGCTGCCGTGGGCTGAAGGTCGGCGGCGCGCAGGTCTCCGAGATGCACTGCAACTTCCTGCTCAATCTCGGCGAGGCGAGCGCGGCGGATATCGAGAACCTCGGCGAGACGGTGCGCGAGCGTGTGAAAGCGAACTCGGGCATCACTTTGCAGTGGGAGATCAAGCGGATCGGCCTTCCTAAAGCCGCGTGAATCACTTCTTCATGCCGCTGGCATGAAGGGAGTCGAAATGCCCAAGCACGTGGCGGTGCTGAACGGCGGCTGGTCGGCGGAACGCGAGGTGAGCCTGCGCTCCGGCAAAGCCTGCGCCGAGGCGCTCGAGAAGCAAGGCTATCGCGTCACCCGCATCGATGTCGGGCGTGACATCGCCAATGTCCTCAAAATGCTCAAGCCCGACGCGGCGCTCAACGTGCTGCATGGGCGGCCGGGCGAGGATGGAACTCTACAGGGCGTCCTCGAAATCCTTGCGATCCCGTATACGCATTCCGGAGTCCTCGCCTCCGCGCTCGCGATGCAGAAGGATGTCGCGAAGACCGTGCTGGCGGCGGCCGGTATTCCGGTCCCCGACGGCAAGGTGGTGGACCGCCGCGCCGCCGCCAAAGAGCACGTGCTCCCAAGACCTTACGTCATCAAGCCGATCGCCGAGGGGTCGAGCGTCGGCGTTTTCATCGTGCGCGAGGATCAGGAGCATCCGCCGCAGGAATTGAACCGGGACGACTGGGGCTTCGGCGAGCGGCTCCTCGCCGAGACCTTCATCCCGGGAAAGGAACTCACCTGCGCGGTCATGGGCGAAGATGCTCTGGGCGTTATCGAAATCGTCCCGACCGCGCGCTTCTACGACTATGAGGCGAAATACGCACCGGGAGGCTCCCGACACGTCCTGCCGGCCGAGATTTTACCGGATGTTTACCAAGAGGTCCGAAGACTTGCTCTTGCGGCTCATCGCGCACTCGGTTGTCGCGGGGTGAGCCGCGCGGACTTCCGCTACGACGATTCCAAAGGGGGCACGGGGGGACTCGTTTGTCTCGAGGTCAATACCCAGCCGGGGATGACCGAGACCTCGCTGGTGCCCGAACTCGCTGCCCACGCGGGCACAACATTCGGTGAACTGGTCCGATGGATGGTCGAGGACGCAACGCTCAATCGCTGATGCGATGGACGCAACGTCCCGCTAGCGCCGGCGGCCGCGCGGATGAACCGCGGCGCCGGCGTGCTCCGTCCTGGCGCCCCCGCGCCGAGGCGGGCCCGATCTCGCGCTTCATCTTCACATTCGGCCGCTACATCGCGCGCTTCGCCACCATGCAGGTGCCGCGCTTCGCGGGCACCGTCTTCATGACGGCGTTCCTCGGCAGCGTCACGGCCTATGGCGTCGTGAAGGGCGAGCACCTGCCGACGATCATCACGGCCGTGAAGACGGTGTGCGACGAGGCCGCGAACCGGGCGGGCTTCCGCATCACGGCGGTTTCGCTCTCGGGCCAGAAGCAAGTGAGCCGCGAGTCGATCTTCGCGGCCGCGGGCGTCACCGCGAACTCATCGCTCCTGTTCCTCGACGTCGCCGAGGCGCGCAAGGCGCTCGAGGCCAATCCGTGGATCGCGGAAGCGACGGTGAGCAAGCTCTATCCGGACCGGCTGCGCATCACCATCAAGGAGCGCGAGGCCTTCGCGCTCTGGCAGATCGACGGCAAGGTGTCGGTGATCGCCACCGACGGCACGCTGCTCGCCAATACGGTGACGCCGCGCTTCGCGACGCTACCCTTCATCGTCGGCCGCGGCGCCGAGACCAAGGCGAAGGATTTCCTCGCGGTGCTCGACCGCCATCCCGTGATCCGCGACCAGGTGCGCGCCTCGATCCTGGTGGCGGACCGGCGCTGGAACCTGCGGCTGAAGAACGGCATCGACGTGCGCCTGCCCGACGGGGACCTCGATCAGGCGCTGACGCAGCTCGCGACGTTCGATCGCGAGCGCAAGCTGCTCACTCGCGATGTCGCGGCGGTCGATCTGCGGCTGCCCGACCGCGTGGTGGTGCGCCTCTCGGAAGCCGCCGCGGCGGCGCGCGAGGAGGCGACGAAAGACAAGAAGCCGAAACGGAAGGGCGACGTATGAGCACCCTTCAGCATGGCATGACCCCGAAGATGAAGCCGATCTCGCCGAAGCGCTCGACCGTGGTCTGCGCGCTCGAGATCGGCACCTCGAAGATCGTCTGCCTGGTGGCGCGGCTCAAGCCGCGCGCGCCGCAGGACGTGCTGCGCCGGCGCACTCATGGCATCGAGGTGCTCGGCATCGGCCACATCGCGGCGCGCGGCATGAAGGGCGGCACCGTCGTCGACATCCAGGAGGCCGAGGAGGCATTGCGCCTCGCGGTCGACGCGGCCGAGCGCATGGCCGGCGTGCATGTGGAGTCGGTGGTCGTGTCCATGACCTCGGGCCGCATGTCGAGCGAGCTGTTCGCCGCCACCGTGCATCTGCAGGGCCCGAGCGCCGCGGACGGCGACATCGCGCGCGTGCTCGCGGCCGGCAGCCATCATTCGGTGCGCGACGGCCGCGCCGTTCTGCATTCGCTGCCGATCGGCTATGCGATCGACGACGCGCGCGGCATCCGCGATCCGCGCGGCATGCTCGGCCGCCGGCTCGGCGTCGACATGCACGTGGTGACCGCCGACGTGGCGGCGGCGCGCAATCTCATGCTGGTGGTCGAGCGCTGCCATCTCGGTGTCGAGGCCATGATCGCGGCGCCCTATGTGTCGGGCCTTTCGGTGCTGGCGGACGACGAGGCCGATCTCGGCTCGGCGGTCGTCGATCTCGGCGCCGGCACCACGACGCTGGCGGTGTTCTCGGGCGGCCGCTTCGTGCATGCGGACGGTTTTGCGCTCGGCGGCGGCCACGTGACCATGGATATCGCGCGCGGGCTCACCACCACGGTGGCGGATGCCGAGCGCATGAAGACGCTGTGGGGTGCGGCGATCTCGGGTCCGTCCGACGACCGCGACATGATCAACGTGCCGAGCGTCGGCGACGACGAGCACGAGCCGCCGCGGATGATCCCGCGCGCCGGCTTGGTGCGCATCATCCGCCCGCGCGTCGAAGAGATTCTCGAAATGGTGCGCGACCGCCTGGCGGCGTCGCCCTTCGCGGCCGATCCGCGCGGGCGCGTCATCCTCACGGGCGGCGCCAGTCAGCTTACGGGGTTGACCGAGCTTGCTTCGCGGATTCTGGGCCGCCAAGTGCGCATCGGTCGCCCCCTCGGAATCGGCGGCCTGCCCGAGGCCGTCAAAGGACCGGCCTTCGCGGCGGCAGCCGGACTGCTGGTCTATCCACAAGTCGCCTACCTCGAACATTGCGAACCGCGGCGAACGCGGCAGCTCATGACAGGGACAGACGGTTACTTCGCACGGGTCGGACGATGGCTTCGGGAGAGCTTCTGATGACCGTTCACCCAACCCAGGCCGGTTGCGATCGGCCAGATCCGGCGGCCGCGTCCGCGTACTGAGAGGCACCCATGACGATCAACCTTCAGATGCCCGACATCCGGGAGCTCAAGCCGCGGATCACCGTGTTCGGTGTGGGCGGAGCCGGCGGCAACGCCGTCAACAACATGATCACGGCCGGCCTGCTCGGTTGCGACTTCGTCGTCGCCAATACCGACGCGCAGGCGCTGACCCTGTCCAAGGCTGAGCGCATCATCCAGATGGGCGTGCAGGTCACCGAGGGCCTCGGCGCCGGCTCGCAGCCGGAAGTCGGCCGCGCGGCCGCCGAGGAAGTGATCGACGAGATCCGCGATCATCTCTCTGGCTCGCACATGGTGTTCGTCACCGCCGGCATGGGCGGCGGCACCGGCACGGGCGCGGCTCCGATCGTGGCGCGCGCCGCGAAGGAGCTCGGCATCCTCACGGTCGGCGTCGTGACCAAGCCCTTCATGTTCGAAGGCATGCGCCGGATGCGCTGCGCCGAGTCCGGCATCACCGAGCTGCAGAAGGAAGTCGACACCCTTATCGTGATCCCGAACCAGAACCTGTTCCGGGTCGCGAACGAGAAGACCACCTTCGCGGACGCCTTCGCGATGGCGGACCAGGTGCTCTATTCGGGCGTCGCCTGCATCACCGACCTGATGGTGAAGGAAGGCCTGATCAATCTCGACTTCGCCGACGTCCGCGCCGTGATGCGCGAGATGGGCAAGGCGATGATGGGCACCGGCGAAGCCTCCGGCGAGAAGCGTGCACTCCGCGCCGCGGAAGCCGCGATCGCGAACCCGCTGCTCGACGAGACCTCGATGAAGGGCGCGCAGGGCCTGCTCGTGTCGATCACGGGCGGCAAGGACCTCACGCTCTACGAGGTGGACGAAGCCGCGACCCGCATCCGCGAGGAAGTGGATTCGGACGCCAACATCATCGTCGGCGCCACCTTCGACGAGAGCCTGGAAGGCATCGTGCGTGTGTCGGTCGTCGCGACCGGCATCGACACCGCGGTCTCGCAGCAGCGTCAGGCCGCTGTGGCTGCCGCGCCCGCGAAGCCGGTTGCGCAGCCGGCGCCGGCGCCGGCGCCTGTCGCTGCTCCGCAGAGCGCGTCCACGACCGCCTCGCGTCTCGCTGAGCTCACGCAGAACCTGCGCGCCAACACGGCGCGTCTGCAGGAGCGCATGCAGCACCAGGAGCCCGCACGTCCCGTGCAGGCGGCGCCCGTCGAGCAGCCCGCTCCCGTGATGGAAGCGCCTGCGCCGATCATGCCGAACCCGCTGCCGCCGGCTGGCATCGAGGACGTGACGATCCGGCCGATTGCGCCGAAGCCGTCGCTGTTCATTGAGCCGGTGATCGACGAAAGCCATCTGATGCCGCCGCAGGCGCAGCCGGCGTCCGAGAAGCCCTTCATCCCGCCGCAGCCGGAGCGTCCGGTGGTGCGTCAGCCGCGCATGCCGCGCATCGAGGACCTGCCGCTGCCCGCGCAGGCCCAGCTGCAGGCCGCGCAGGCGGGCGAGGCGCATCCCGAGAAGCGGCGCATGTCGCTGCTCGAGCGGATCGCGTCGGTCGGTCTCGGCCGCAAGCAGGAGGAGGAGGCGCCCGCTGCCCAGCAGCAGCCGCGCATGACCGAACGTCCGGCCGCGCCGCCCATGCCGAAAGCTCCGCCGATGCCGCAGGCCCACCGCGCTCCCGAATCGCGCGGAACCGACGCGGTGTCAGAATATGCCAAGCGACCGGTGCCGCAGCGTCCGGCGCCGCAGGGCCTCGACCCGCACGGCCGTCCGGCGCCGGTGCAGCAGCACTCCATGGACGACGAGCTCGAGATCCCGGCTTTCCTGCGCCGGCAGGGCTAAAAGTCGAATTTCTCGGCAATTAAACGTGGACGGGCGGCCTTCGGGCCGCCCGTTTGCGTTCCGGATGGGACTCTTTTAGGGGTTCCGAACCCACAGGCCGGTCGTGGCGAAATATCGGCAGTTGTTCGGCAATTCGGCCGTAACAGTCGGTAAAAAATGGTGAGTTGGCCTAAAGCATGGCCATGGTTAAGGTTTCGGCTGACGGGGATGGAAGGGGGACGGACCGGACCTTTGGTCCACATCCGATCCCGAGCACTGAGTAGCACGAAAGTGCGAAATCTGAGTTGAGACCCAGGACGGGTGGGTCGGTGGCGAACGCGTAACGGCACATAGAGGCCGACGCCGGGTCACCGTAGGGGATACGGAACGACAGTATGAAGACGGGCAAACAAACCACGCTCGGCGCTCGCGCCACGGTGAGTGGCATCGGTGTTCATTCGGGGCGGCCCGTTACGCTGACCTTCAACCCCGCGGATGCCGGCACCGGCATTGTGTTCGTCCGCTCCGGCGTCGACGGACAGCCCGATCGTGAATTCCGCGCGCATGCGCGCTCCGTCGCGGCCACCGAACTCGCCACCGTGCTCGGCGATGCATCCGGCCCCGGCGTCTCCACCATCGAACACGTGATGGCGTCGCTCTGCGGCCTCGGCATCGACAACGCGATCGTCGAAGTCGACGGGCCCGAGACGCCGATCATGGACGGCAGCGCGGCGCCGTTCGTCGACGCGATCGACCAGGCCGGCGTCGTCACGCTGTCGGCCTCGCGCCGCTACATCAAGGTTCTCAAGCCGGTGCGCGTCACCAAGGGCGAGTCGTATGGCGAGTTCATGCCTTACGAGCGCGGCTTCCGCGTCGACATCGCGGTGGACTTCCCGCATCCGGTGATCGGCCGCCAGCAGATCGCGTTCAACGTCGATGCGACGACCTTCCGCACGCAGATCGCGCGCGCGCGCACCTTCGGCTTCATGAAGGACGTGTCGAAGCTCTGGGCCGCGGGCTATGCGCTCGGCGCCTCGCTCGACAACACCATCTGCCTCGCCGACGACCGCGTGATGAATCCGGAAGGCTTGCGCTGGGCCGATGAGTTCGTGCGCCACAAGGCGCTCGACGCGGTCGGCGACCTGTCGCTCGCCGGCGGGCCGATCCTCGGCGCCTATCGCTCGATGCGCGGCGGCCACAAGCTCAATCACGCGGTGCTCTGCGCGCTGCTGGCCGATTCGAGCGCCTGGACGGTGGTCGAGGAGCGCCCGGTCGTGCGCCCTCGCGGCCACGCCGAGCTCGCGGGTGGGATGGTCGCGCCGGCCTATGGGGCGGACGTCTCCTGAGCCGAATCGCGAGGCCCGGGTGGCCTCGGGTCCGGATTAACGCGTTACCCTGCCGCCACAATCCGGGCCGAATGTCCGCTTAGAGCGTGATGCGCGTGGCGCTGGATTTGCGCCTGGGCTAAAGGGGAGACGGAACAGGCGGTCGTCGGCCCCTGTCCGCACGGGAAACTCGCAATCATGGTCATGCGTTTCGTCCGCCTTGCCGCGGTGGCATTGATGGTCGGGCTTCTGCCCGCCTGCAGCAGCCTGAATATTTTCGGCAGCAAGGACGACATCAACATCCCGGACGAGCCGGCCGACCGCCTCTACAACGAAGGCCTGTTCCTGCTGAACAACAAGCGGGACTACAAGGAAGCGGCCAAGAAGTTCGAGGAAGTCGACCGCCAGCACCCCTATTCGGAGTGGGCGCGCAAGGCGCTGATCATGTCGGCCTACGCCTATTACGAAGGCCGCGAGTACGAAGAATCGATCACCGCCGCCAAGCGCTATGTGACGATGCATCCGGGCAGCCAGGATGCGGCCTATGCCCAGTTCCTGATCGGCTCGTCCTATTACGACCAGATCCCCGACATCTCGCGCGAGCAGGGCCGCACCGAGAAGGCGCTGCAGGCGCTCGAAGAGGTCACCCGCAAGTATCCGGACACGGAATATGCCGCGAGCGCCCGCAAGAAGATCGAGGTCGCGCGCGACCAGCTCGCCGGCAAGGAGATGGAGACCGGGCGCTATTACCTGAAGCAGCGCAAGCTCACCGCCGCCATCAACCGCTTCAAGGTCGTGGTCACCCAGTATCAGACTACGCGCCATGTCGAGGAGGCGCTGATGCGCCTGACCGAGTGCTACATGGCGCTCGGGATCGTGCCGGAGGCGCAGACCGCGGCTGCCGTGCTGGGCCACAACTTCCCGGACAGCCGCTGGTACAAGGACGCCTACAACCTCGTGCGGTCCGGCGGCGCCGAGCCGCGCGAGGACCAGGGCTCCTGGATGAGCAAGGCCTTCAAGAAGCTCGGGATGGGCTGAGGTCCGGTGGTCATCCCGGGCAAGCGCGCGTAGCGCGCGCGACCCGGATCCATAACCGCGGCGATCGCGATTGCGGAGAGACAGGGGTTATGGATCCCGGCTCTCGCGCGTGCTTCGCACGGCTCGGCCGGATGACGGCCGAATAACCCGCACACCCGTCACTTACCGACTTGCACTTCAGGACGATTCATGGCTCTTTAACGAATGGGAACATAGAGTGAACACGCCATGCTGGCCAGGCTCTCCATACGCGACATCGTCCTGATCGAACGGCTGGATATCGATTTCGGCTCCGGCCTGTCGGTGCTCACCGGCGAGACCGGCGCCGGCAAGTCGATCCTGCTCGATGCCTTCACGCTAGCGCTGGGCGCCCGGGGCGACTCCAGCCTGGTGCGCCAGGGGGCCGAGCAGGGCCAGGTGACGGCCATGTTCGAGGTGGCGCCCAACCACCCGGCCCACGCCATTCTCAAGCAGAACGACATCGTCGCGGACGAGGGGCTGATCCTGCGCCGCGTGCAGTTCGCGGACGGGCGTACCCGCGCCTTCGTCAACGACCAGCCCGTGAGCGTCCAGGTCCTCAAGCAGCTCGGCGCCGCGCTGGTGGAGATCCACGGCCAGCACGACGAGCGGGCGCTGGTCGACGTCGCGACCCATCGGGCGCTGCTCGACGCCTATGCGGGGCTGGAAAGCCAGACCGCCGCCGTCACCCGCGCCTGGACGTCCTGGCGCGCCGCCGACGAGGCAGTCGCGGCGCATCGTGCCCGCGTCGAGCAGGCACGGCGCGAAGCGGACTGGCTGCGCCACGCCGTGGAGGAGCTCTCGCGGCTCAAGCCCGAAGAGGGCGAAGAGACACGGCTTGCCGAAAAGCGCACGCTGATGATGCAGGCCGACAAGATCGCCGAGGATCTGCGCGATGCGCACGAGGTGATCGCCGGCAACCGCTCGCCGGTCGCGGGGCTCGCGGCGGCGGTGCGCCGGCTCGAGCGCCGGCAGACGCAGATGCCGAAGCTGATCGAGCCGACCGTGAAGGCGGTCGACACCGCGATCACGGCGCTGGAAGAAGCGCGCGGCCATCTCGAGGCCGCGCTCGCGGAAGCCGATTTCGATCCGCGCGAGCTCGACCGCATCGAGGAGCGGCTGTTCGCGCTGCGCGCCGCCGCGCGCAAGTTCAACGTGCCGGTGGACGATCTCGCGGGGCTTGCGGCGCGCTACGCCTCCGATCTCGCGGTGCTCGATGCCGGCGCCGAAGCGCTCGGTCGGCTCGAGGCGAGCGCGCGCGAAACCGGCAATCGCTATCGCGAGCTCGCGACCGCGCTCTCGGCCGCGCGCAAGCGCGCCGCGAACAAGCTCGACAAGGCCGTCAACGGCGAGCTCAGGCCGCTCAAGCTCGAACGCGCGCAGTTCACCACCATGATCGACTCTTCGCCCGACGGCGGCGGACCGGACGGCATCGACCGCGTCGAGATCTGGGTGCAGACCAATCCGGGCACGCGGCCGGGACCGCTGATGAAGGTCGCGTCGGGCGGCGAGCTCGCGCGCTTCCTGCTCGCGCTCAAGGTGGTGCTCGCCGATCGCGGTTCGGCGCCGACGCTGGTGTTCGACGAGATCGATACGGGTGTCGGCGGCGCCGTCGCGGATGCGATCGGGCTGCGGCTCGCGCGGCTTGCATCGAACGTGCAGGTGATGGCGGTGACGCATGCGCCGCAAGTGGCGGCGCGCGCCGACCGGCACTTCCGCATCAGCAAGGACAGTCTCGATCGCGGCAAGCGTGTCACGACGCGCATCGCCGCCGTCGCGGCCGACGCGCGCCGCGAGGAGATCGCGCGCATGCTCGCCGGTGCCGAGATCACCGAGGAGGCACGCGCCGCGGCCGCGCGTCTCATCAAAGCGGCGGCGGCCTAGAGGCGCGCGGCCTTGCGGCGGTCCGCGTCTTTGGGCGTCATGCCAAGCGTTGGCAGCAGTTTTGCGGAGCTCTCTTGTTGCCTACCGCGCCAGTCTGTAATGGACTGCCATGTGCATCTCTGTTGCTGAGTGATCATGGCCGCGAAAGATACGACCAAGCTCGCCGTCGAGGAACTGACCGAAGCGCAGGCCAAGGCCGAGCTCAAGCGGCTCGCGGCCGAGATCGCCGAATACGACCGGGCCTATTACCAGGACGACAAGCCGAAGGTCTCGGACGCGGTCTATGACGCGCTGCGGCGGCGCAACGAGGCGATCGAGCTCAAATTTCCCGATCTGGTGCGGACGGATTCGCCGTCGCGCAAAGTGGGCGCGACGCCGACCGGCAAGTTCGCCAAGGTGCGGCACGCGGTGCCGATGCTCTCGCTCAACAACGCGTTCAGCGAGGAGGACGTCACCGACTTCGTCGACCGCATCCGCCGCTTCCTCAACCTGAAGGACGAGGAGGTCGTCTTCACGGCCGAGCCGAAGATCGACGGCCTGTCGCTGACGCTGCGCTACGAGGACGGCAAGCTCGTGAACGGCGCGACGCGCGGCGACGGCGCCGTGGGCGAGGATGTGACGCCGAACGTGCGCACGCTCGCCGACGTGCCGCAGATCCTGAAAGGCCGCAACGTGCCGGCGGTCTGCGAGATCCGCGGCGAGGTCTATATGGGCAAGCCCGAGTTCCTGGCGCTCAACAAGCGGCAGGAGGCGGCGGGACTGCAGACCTTCGCCAATCCGCGCAACTCCGCGGCGGGCTCGCTGCGCCAGCTTGATCCATCGATCACGGCCTCCCGGCCGCTCGGCTTCTTCGCCTATACGTGGGGCGAGATGAGCGAGATGCCGGCGAAGACCCAGTCCGGCATGATCAAGTGGCTCGGCCAGGTCGGCTTCAAGACCAATCCGCTGATGAAGGTGTGCGACTCGGTCGAGTCGCTGCTTGCCTTCCATCGCGAGATCGAGAGCCGGCGCGCCAAGCTGGACTACGACATCGACGGCGTCGTCTACAAGGTCGACCGGCTCGACTGGCAGGAGCGGCTCGGCTTCGTCTCGCGCAGCCCGCGCTGGGCGGTGGCGCACAAATTTCCGGCCGAGCAGGCGACCACCACGGTCGAGGCGATCGAGATCCAGGTCGGCCGCACGGGCGCGCTGACGCCCGTCGCCAAGCTGACGCCGGTGACGGTCGGCGGCGTGGTGGTGCGCAACGCAACGCTGCACAATGCGGACGAGATCGCGCGTCTCGACGTGCGGGTCGGCGACACCGTGATCGTCCAGCGCGCCGGCGACGTGATCCCGCAGGTGCTCGGAATCGTCGAGGACAAGCGGCCGAAGGGGACGAAGGAATACGACTTCCCGAAGAAGTGCCCGTGTCCGTTGAAGACGCCGGTGGTGCGCGAGACGACGGCGACCGGCGGGGAGGGCGCGGTCTCGCGCTGCACCGGCGAGTTCGCGTGCCCGTACCAGCGCATCAATCACTTGCGGCACTTCGTGTCGCGCGGCGCCTTCGACATCGAGGGACTCGGCGAGAAGCAGATCGAGTTCTTCTACGATCAGGGCTGGGTGAAGGAGCCGGGCGACATCTTCACACTCGAAGAGCGCAACCCGAAGCTCAAGCTGGAGGAGCAGGAGGGTTACGGCGAGACCTCGGTGCGCAAGCTGTTCGACGCGATCCGCGCGCGGCGCGAGATCTCGCTGGAGCGCTTCGTCTATGCGCTCGGCATCCGCCAGGTGGGCGAGACCACGGCGCGGGCGCTGGCGCGCGGCTACGGCTCGTGGGACTCGCTGCACGATGCGGCGCTGCGCGTCGCCAAGGGCGACGAAGAGACACGCGCGGAAATGGACAACCTCGATCAGATCGGCGATACGGTGATCGACGCGCTCGCGGCCTACTTCAAGGAGTCGCACAATCGCGGCGTGGTGGAGCGTCTCACCAAGCACCTGGACATCCGGGAGGCCGAGAAGCCGCGCGCCGACAGCCCGGTCGCGGGCAAGACGGTGGTGTTCACGGGCTCGCTCGAGAAGATGACGCGCGACGAGGCGAAGGCCATGGCCGAGCGGCTCGGCGCCAAGGTGGCGGGTTCGGTGTCCGCGAAGACGGACTACCTGGTGGCGGGTCCGGGCGCCGGCTCCAAGCTCAAGAAGGCGCAGGAGGCCGGCGTCGCGGTGCTCAGCGAGGACGACTGGTTCGCGCTGATCGGCAAGGCTTGATCACTGCGGCTTCTCGACCTCGCGGAAGATCTCGCCCCAGCTCTCGACCTCCGCATTCACCAGCGCGGCGAGCGCTGCGGGACCGCGCGCATCGGCGGCCGGCACCGGGACCGCGAGCTCGTTGAAGCGCTTCTGCACGCCTGGGCTGTCGAGCGCCGTGTTCAGGCTGGCCGCCAGCCGATCGATGATCGGCTGCGGCGTGTCCTTCGGCGCGCTGATCGCGTTCCACACCGCCATCTTGAATTCGGGCAGGCCCGCTTCCGCGAAAGTCGGCAAGTCAGGCGCCTGCGGCAGGCGCTGCGCGGCGCTGACCGCAAGGGCACGGGCGGTGCCGCCCTGCTGCATCGGCAGGATCGTCACCGTCTGATCGATGACGGCATCGACGAAGCCGCCCGTCAGGTCGCGCAATGCGGGACCAGCGCCCTGATAGGGCACGATGGTCGCCTTCAGCTTGGTCTGATGCAGCAGCAGGCGCGGCGCCATGTCGGAGGTCGCGCCATAGCCGGCGGTGCCGAAGGTCACCTTGTTGTCGGGCTCGCGCAGCCGTGCGAGCAGCGTCTTGAGATCCTGAATGCCGCTCTTGTTGCTGGCCGCGATGACCATCGGAATATTGGCGACGAGCCCGATGGGTGCGAGATCGCTGCGCGGATCGTAGCGCGTCTCCTTGAAGAGCGCCTTGCTCGCGGCCATCGGCCCCATATTGCCGAACATGATCGTGTAGCCGTCGGCGCGGGCGCGGACCACGCGCTCGGTGCCGGTGCGCCCGCCGGCGCCGCCGACATTCTCCACGATGACATTCTGCCCGAGATCGCTGCCCATCGCCTCGGCGATGATGCGCGCCAGCACGTCGGTAGTGCCGCCGGGCGCGAAGGGCACGACCATCGTCACCGGCCGCGTCGGATAATTCTGCGCCAGGAGCGCGCCGGGCCAGAGCAGACCCGCGATCACACACAGCCGCGCCAACAGACGCATCAAGACCTCCCGTTCAATGTTTGTTGGAGCCTAGCATTGCGAGCCAGGTTCGGGGCAAGGGTCAGCGCCGCAGGCAGACGATCAGCGCGAACAGGGAGGTGATCCCACACGCGAGAGCGACCAGCACCATGGGCAGCGCCGTGGCCGCGTCGGTGATCAGATAGCCGACGATCTGCGCGACCAGCGCGCCGAGGCCCATTTGCATGAAGCCGGTGACGCCCGATGCGGCGCCGGCGGCCTGCGGGCGCACGCTGACGGCGCCCGCGATGGCATTGGGCAGCAGGAAGCCGTTGGCGAAGCCCATGATGGTCTGCGGCAGGAACACGGCCGTCATCGAGGCCGGGAAGACCAAGACCGTCGCGACCTGCAGGATCGCGAAGCCGGAGCCGATGATCACGCCCCACCACACCATCGCGTCGGTGCCGTAGCGCGCGGACCAGCGGCCGGCGACGAAGTTGCCGATCATGTAGCCGAAGGAGAGCAGCACGAACCAGATGCCGTACTCGGCCGAGCTGCGGCCCATGATCGTGACCGTGATGTGCGGCGCGCCCGCGATGAACGCGAAGAACATGCCGGAGCCGAGCGCGGAGCAGAGCACGTAGCCGACGAAGCGGCGGCTGCGGGCGAGCGCCGCGGCCTCTTCGAGGAAGCGCGTGAAGCCGCCGCCGCCGGCGGCCACGGCGCGCGTCTCGGGCAGCGCCGCGGCGGTCCAGATCAGGACCGCGGCCGCGAACAGGGCGACGAAGAGGAAGATCGCGTGCCAGCCGAAGGCGGTATCGAGCACGCCGCCGATCAGCGGGGCGATCATGGGCGCCACCACCATCGCCATGGTGACCCAGCCGATCATCGAGGCGGCGCGATCGCGCTCGTAGAGGTCGCGGATCACGGCACGCCCGACCACGAGCCCGGTCGAAGCGCCGAGCGCCTGCACGGTGCGGGCGACGATAAGCCAGCCGATGGTCGTCGCGGCGAGCGCCGCGAGGCTGGCGATCACCGTAATGGCGAGCCCGGCGAGCATCACGGGGCGGCGGCCCAAGCGATCCGAAAGCGAGCCGAGCACGAGCTGCGAGACCGCGAGGCCGACCAGGAACAGCGTCAGCGTGAGCTGTACGGTCGCGGCGTCGGTCTTGAACGTGGCGCCGAGACCCGGGACGGCGGGCATCAGGATGTTGAGCGTGAGCGGCCCCACCATGCTTTGCGCGATCAGGATCGCGAGCAGAATCCACGGCCGTGGCATGGCGTCCTGGTCGCGCGGCGTGATCTGCGTCTGGTCGTCCACGAGGTGGTTCCGGGATTAACGGCTGTGGGCGATCGGCTTGGTCGCGGCCGCAAGCCAGCTTCGCGTATCGGCGTCGACGAGGCTCGACAGGGTCTCGGCCACGCGCGCGTGATAGTCGTTCAGCCAGGCAAGCTCATCGGCGGTCATCAGGGCGGGCTCGACCAGGCGGCGATCGATCGGCGCGAAGGTGAGCGTCTCGAAGCCGTTGAGCGGCTTCTCGGCGCCCGGCACGGGCGGCGCTTCGACGACCAGCACCAGGTTCTCGATCCGGATGCCGTATTCGCCGGTCTTGTAGTAGCCGGGCTCGTTCGAGAGGATCATGCCGCGCTGGAGCGGGACGCCGCCGAGCTTCGAGAGGCGGGCCGGACCCTCGTGCACCGAGAGATAGCTGCCGACACCGTGGCCGGTGCCGTGATCGAAGTCGAGGCCGGCCTGCCAGAGATATTGGCGCGCGAAGGAATCGAGCTGCGCGCCCGAGGTGCCCTCGGGAAATACCGCGCGGGCGATCGCGATGTGACCCTTGAGCACGCGCGTGAAGCGGTCGCGCATCTCGGGGCTCGCCGTGCCGACCGCGATGGTGCGCGTGATGTCTGTGGTGCCGTCCTGATACTGCGCGCCGGAATCGAGCAGGAAGAGCTCGTCGCGGCCGATCTTGCGGTTGGTCGCGCGCGTCACACGGTAGTGCACGATGGCGCCGTTCGGACCGGCACCCGAAATGGTCGGGAACGAGATGTCGCGCAGCGCGCCGGTGTCACGGCGGAAGGTCTCGAGCGCCGCGACGGCGTCGATCTCCGTGAGCCTGCCAGATGGCGCCTCGCGATCGAACCAGGCGAGGAATTGGGTGACCGCGGCGCCGTCGCGGCGATGCGCGGCGCGCGTGCCTTCGATCTCGACCGTGTTCTTGACCGCCTTCAGCGGCGCGATCGGATCAGGCCCGCGCGTGATCGTGCCGCCCGCATCCCTGACGATGCGCGCGAGCGCGTCAGCGGCTGACGCCTGGTCGAGGCGCACGCTCTGCTGTGCCTGGCCGAGCGCGGCGAGATCCTGCGCAAACGCGTCGGGCTCGCGGATGTCGGCGAGCTCGTGCAGGCGATGACGCACGTCATTGGAGAGCTTGCGGCTGTCCACGTAGAGCGTGGGGCGGCCCTCGCGACGCAGCACCGCGAAGGCGAGCGGCAGCGGCGTATGCGCGACATCGCCGCCGCGGATGTTGAAGGCCCAGGCGACATCGGTCGGATCCGAGACGACGAACGCGTCGGCGCGCAGCTTGCCGATCTCGGCCGCGATGCGCTCCAGCTTCGTGCGCGCCTCCTCGCCCGCATGGGCGCGGTCATGCAGCACGACGGGGCCGAGCGGCGCAGCCGGCCGGTCGGTCCAGACCGCGTCCAACGGATTGGGCTCGGCCGGCACCAGCGTGGCGCCCGCATTGGTGCAGGCCTTGGCGAGCTTCTCGGCGCCGTCCACGGTGTGCAGCCACGGATCGAAGCCGAAGGCGTCGCCGGCCTTGAGGTTCGCCTCGAGCCACTTATCGGGCGGGTTCTCGATCAGGTGCTCGACCGCGAAGATGGCGGTGTCGACCTGGTCGCGCACCTGCAGCTGATAGCGCCCGTCGACGAAGATCGCGGCGCGGTCGGCGAGGACGATGGCGACGCCGGCCGAGCCCGTGAAGCCGGTCAGCCAGCTCAGGCGTTCCTCGGACGGGGGGACGTATTCGTTCTGGTGCCGGTCGGCGCGCGGGACGATGAAACCAGCGAGGCCGCGGCGCTTGAGCTCCGCGCGCAGCGCAGCGATCCGGCTCGCAGTCGCGGCGCGCTCAACGGCATCATCGAACGACTGCAGGCGAGCCTCGAACATGCGGCGGCACTCTATTGGGGCAAGGTGGGGCGGGCAACGGCCGGTGGCAGCACGGCTGCCATGCCGACCGGCCCGTGAACAATATGTGTGCAGCGCACCATAAACAATGCACCGAAGGCGGCATGAGAGGCCGGATTACGGAGGAAGATTGCCAGATTCTTAAAGGTCCATGCGGGTTTCTCGGGTCCAGCATGCGGACATGAGTCTTCTTCGCATGTGCGAATAATCTTATATGCAATGCACAAGTCTAGAGGAAAGCGCGGGAGTATCCCGAATTTCTGACAAGAGGAGCACCTGCGATGACATCCGCATCCCTGAGCCTGCCGACCACCGCCACGGTCGAGACGAAGCCCGCCAAGCGCAGCTTCTTTGCGCGCCTGTCGGCCGCCATCATCGAGGCGCGCATGCGCCAGGTCGAGCGCGAGGTGCTGCGCTACAAGCACCTGCTGCCGCCGCACCAGTTCAAGGTCGACTGACGCCGGTTTCCTGTCGTCCAGCCGCCCCGGGGG
>JAEYAU010000009.1 GCA_023404705.1 Pseudomonadota bacterium | reverse complement strand
GCGCTGGAGGAAGCCGGCAAGGCCGGCGACCGCGGCCGCTGCCGCGAAGGTCTCGGCCCGCTCGCAACCGAGCTGCGCCACGCGCTCGCCGCGATCGACGGCACGCGGGCGAACTGAACTCAGCGCTGTAGGGTGTGCTCAGCGCGCCCGCGATCAATGAGTTGAGCAATGATTCTGATCGCGCTGAGCGCACGCGTGCGCTCGGCGGATCTGCATCTGTGATCAGGCTGCAAGGCTCAGGCCGCCGAGCACCCCCTACGAGGCGAGCTCAGTCCTTCGGCGGCACGAACATGTAGCCGACGCCGCGTACCGTGCGGATCGCGTCCGGATGCGCCGGATCGGTCTCGACCTTGCGCCGAAGCCGCGTGATGCGCAGGTCGATCGCCCGGTCGAAGGCGTCGACCTCGCGGTGCGCCGTCACCTCGAGCAGCCAATCGCGGTTCAACGGGCGGTTCGGGTTCTCGGCGAACACCTTCAGAAGGTCGAACTCGCTCGCGGTGAGCCGGTCCTCGCTGCCGTTCGCGGGATCGATCAGCACGCGCCGGTCGAGATCGAGCACGCGGCGGCCCATGCGGATCTGCGGTGCGTTGCGCGCCGCCGGTGTCTCCGAGATCCGCCGCAGCACGCTCTTGATCCGCGCCAGCAGCTCGCGCGGCTCGAACGGCTTGGCGATGTAGTCGTCGGCGCCCGACTCCAGACCGACCACGCGGTCGATCGTCTCCGACGCCGCCGTCACCATGATGATGCCGACGCGCCCGCTCTTCTGGCGCAGCCAGCGCGCCACCACGAAGCCGTCCTCGCCCGGCAGCCCGACGTCGAGCAGCACCAGTGTCGGGGTCTCGCGTTCCAGGAGCTTGCGCAACGCGGCACCGCTGTCGGCGCCGCTGACGCGGAAATTCTGTTTGCCCAGATAATCGAGAAGAAGCTGCCGCTGTGCAGCCTCGTCCTCGACCACCACGATGTGCGGTCGGTGTTCCATTTTTTTACAGCCCCGGACGGCGGATGCCTGCCACCGCCCCCAAACAAGTGTCATCCGCCAGCGGCCAGAATATATGCGATTGCCGGAAAGGAAACTCCCCTTCTGCTGCAATGCGGGACATTGCCGCGCAACCATTGCGGAAGGTTGATGAACGTTCACAACGATAGACTGGAATTTCGCGACCCGCCCCGCCGCGGTCCGCCAGATCGCTTGTCTTGAAGCGCAGTCGATTAAAACCTGTCCGCAAAGCGTGCGGATGCCGCCCGTCGTCAGGCGACGCGCTTCAGCGGCGCCAGCACCGATTCGGCCGCGGCGAAGTCGCCCGCCTCCGTGGAAAAGCGCAGCCACTTGGTGACGTCGCGCAGCGCCTGACGCGGTGCGCGGCCGGACTTTCGCAACGCATGATAGAGATCGAGCTGGAGATGCGCGGAGGTCCCGCGCATTGCGATCGTGCGAAGATGCGCCAGCTGCGCCGCGAGCTCGAGCTCGGCGACGTCCTCGCGCACGAGCTCCAGCGTCTCCTCGAGACAGGCTGCGAACGGCTTCGCCTCGTGCGAGATCACGTCCACATACGTGCCGTCCGTGCCATATCGTTGGGCCCGCCAGCGGTTCTCTTCGACGAGCGCGCGGCCGACAGCGGAAAGTTCGGCGCCACCCGCGTCCCTCACCGCATGGTGCACCAGCACGCGAAAGAGGCTGGCGATCGCGACGGCGTCGTCGATCGCCGTGCAGCAATCGGTGAGCCGGAGCTCGATGGTCGGGTGCTGGAGCGAGGGGCGCAGCGCCCACCACACATAGGTCGAGTCCGGAATGATCCGCGCCTGCACGAGCGCCTGCACATAGGCGTCGTATTCCTCGATCGAGCGGAACATCTCGGGCAGGCCCGTACGCGGCAGCGCGTCATTGGCGGCATTGCGATAGCCGAGCAGCCCGGTCTCACAGCCGGCCCAGAACGGCGACGATGTCGACAGCGCGAGCAGCAGCGGCAGGAACGGAATGAGCCGATACATGATCTCGATACGGCGTTGCGGCTCGGGCACTTCCACATGCACGTGCAGACCGCACAAGGCATTGCCGAGCCCGACCATGCCGAGATGGTCGATCACCTTCGAGTAGCGCCGCTTGCGCGTCATGCGTTGTTGATGAGGGAGCGTGAGCGGATGAGTTCCTGCCGCCACGATGCCGACGCCGTGCTGCTCGCCGATCTCCGCGAGGGTGCGCCGGAAGTAGCGCAGCTGTGCGCGCGCATCCTTCGGGCGCGCCACCGGCGAGGTCGCGACCTCGATCTGCGACTGCAACAGCTCGGTCATCAGATGCTTGCCGAGCTTGCGGCTCGCGGCCTTCATGAAGTCCTGCGGCAGCTCGCAACGCAGGCTCGCGGTTCGCCGGTCAACGACGAAATATTCCTCCTCCATGCCGAACCGAAAGGCTTGCACGCACGTTCCTTGGCACCGTGGCCACAGGGCCGACGATGGCAGAACGATCGATCGCGGAAACGGGTTCCGGAGCCGGCAGCGTAGCGCTTCTCAAGGAAACTGAGCCAGACTCCGTTCGTGCCCGCGAAAGCGGCCATCCAGGGCCGCGAGTCGCCACCTAGCCTGGGTCCCCGCTTCCGCGGGACGAACGGTCGTGGACGCAGACCGAGCGGATTTTTCGCCGCCCTATGTGGGCTGCACTTCGATGACGCCGGGCACGGCCTTGATCGCGCCCGCGATCTGCGGCGAGACGCGGTAGCGTCCCGGCAGCTTCACCTCGACCTCGCTCGCCCCGCCTTCGAGGATCAGCACCATGCTGATCTCGCCGTCGCCCTTCGGTTCGAGACGCTTGGAGACCGCGTCGATCGGCTGCTCCGAGCGCAGGAAGATGCGCAGCCCATTCTGCGTCTTCTGCGCGGCTTGATCGAGCGGCTCGACGGTCTGGATGCGCGCGCGCACGTCCTCGGCCTGTGCTTCCGCTGTGAGGAAGAGCAGCACAGCTTTGCCGGGCTCGAGCAGATCGCGGTATTGCCCGAGGCCTTCGGCGAAGATGACAGCCTCGTAGTGGCCGGACGGGTCCGACAATTCGATGATGCCCATCTTGTTGCCGGTCTTGGTGCGCCGCTCGGTGCGCGACACCACGGTGCCCGCGACCTTGCCGGCCGTCGCGCCCGCCTTCACGCCCGCCGCGAAAGCGGCCCAGGACTGCACCCGCAGCCGGTTCAGCGCCACCGCATATTCGTCGAGCGGATGGCCCGAGAGGAAGAAGCCGATGGCCTCGAATTCCTTCTGCAACCGGTCGCCGGTGAGCCAGGCTTCGACCGCCGGCAGCGGCAGGTCGCTGCGCGCCACCGCGCCGCCGAACAGCTCGGACTGGCCGACCACTGCATCCTCGTAGCGGCGTTGCGCGGCCGCGAGGATCACGTCGACGCCCGCATGCACGCGCGCGCGGTTCTTCTCGAGCTCGTCGAAGGCGCCGGCGGCCGCGAGACTTTCCAGCACGCGCTTGTTGAGCGCGCGCGGATTGATGCGGTTGGCGAAGTCGGCGAGATCCGCGAACGGCTTGTCGCCGCGCGCCTCGACGATTGCCTCCACGGCCTGCCGGCCGACGCCCTTGAGCGCGGCGAGCGCGTAGAAGATCGTGTTGCCGTCGACGTCGAAGGTGACGCCCGAGCGATTGACCGACGGCGGCTCGACCGTGACGCCGAGGCGCTTCGCCTCGGCGCGGAATTCCGCGAGCTTGTCCGTATTGGCCATATCGTAGGTCATCGACGCGGCCAGGAACTCGACCGGATAATTCGCCTTCATATAGGCGGTCTGATAGGCGACGAGCGCGTAGGCCGCCGCGTGGCTTTTGTTGAAGCCGTAGTCCGCGAACTTCGCGAGCAGCTCGAAGATCGCGTCGGCCTGGCTCTTCTCGACGCCGCGCTCGACCGCGCCGGAGACGAAGCGCGCGCGCTGTGCCTCCATCTCGGCGCGGATCTTCTTGCCCATGGCGCGGCGCAGCAGATCGGCGTCGCCGAGCGAGTAGCCCGAGAGCAGGCGGGCGATCTCCATCACCTGCTCCTGGTAGATGATCACGCCGAAGGTCTCGCGCAGCACCGGCTCGAGTTTCGGGTGGATGTATTCGGGCTGCTCCTTGCCGTGCTTGCGCGCGCAATAGGTCGGGATGTTGGCCATCGGGCCCGGTCGATAGAGCGCGACCAGCGCGATGATGTCTTCGAAGCGGTCGGGACGCATGTCGATCAGCGCGCGCCGCATGCCCTGGCCTTCGACCTGGAACACGCCGACGGTCTCGCCCTTCGCCAGCAGCTCGTAGGATTTCGCGTCGTCGAGCGGAATGCCGAGAAGATCGATCTCGATGCCGCGCTTCGCCACCAGATCGACCGCGGTCTGCAGCACCGTGAGCGTCTTCAGGCCGAGGAAGTCGAACTTCACCAGCCCGGCCTGCTCGACCCATTTCATGTTGAACTGGGTGACCGGCATGTCCGACTTCGGATCGCGGTAGAGCGGGACCAGCTCGGCGAGCGGCCGGTCGCCGATCACGATGCCGGCCGCGTGGGTCGAGGCGTGGCGGTGCAGGCCTTCGAGCTTGAGCGCGATGTCGAAGGCGCGCTTGACGACGGGCTCGGAATCCCGAGCGGCCTGCAGGCGCGGCTCGTCGTCGATGGCGCGCGCGAGCGTCACCGGCGCGGCGGGATTCATCGGCACCATCTTGCAGAGCTTGTCGACCTGCCCATAGGGCATCTCCAGCACGCGGCCGACGTCGCGCAGCACGCCGCGCGCCTGCAGCGTGCCGAAGGTAATGATCTGCGCGACGTCGTCGCGGCCGTAGCGCTCCTGCACGTAGCGGATCACCTCATCGCGGCGGTCCTGGCAGAAGTCGATATCGAAGTCCGGCATCGACACGCGCTCGGGATTGAGGAAGCGCTCGAACAGCAGGCCGAAGCGGATCGGGTCGAGGTCGGTGATGCGCAGGGCCCAGGCGACCAGCGAGCCCGCGCCCGAGCCGCGGCCCGGACCGACCGGAATGCCCTGCGCCTTCGCCCAGCGGATGAAGTCCGACACGATCAGGAAGTAGCCGGAATATTTCATGCGCTCGATGACGCCGAGCTCGAAGTCGAGCCGGTCGCGGTAATCATCGATCGTGCGGCCGGGCGTGAGGCCGTGCGCCGCGATGCGGGCGCGCAGGCCCTCCTCGGCCGTGCGCCGCACCTCGGCGTTCTCGTCGAGGGGCGAGCCGTCCTCGGCCGTGAAGCGCGGCAGGATCGGCTTGCGCGTCTTCGGCCGGAACGCGCAGCGCTGCGCGATCTCGATCGTCGAGGCGAGCGCCTCGGGCAGGTCGGCGAACAGCGCCGCCATCTCGGCGCGGCTCTTGAAGTAGTGCTCGGCCGTGAGCTGGCGGCGATCCGTCTCGGCGACCAGCCGCCCTTCGGCGATGCAGATCAGGGCGTCATGCGCTTCGTAGTCCGTGCGCCGCGCGAAGAATGGCTCGTTGGTCGCGACCAGCGGCACGCCATTGGCGTAGGCGAGATCGAGCAGCGTCGGCTCGACGCGCTTCTCCGCCGCCATGCCGTGCCGCTGCAGCTCCACATAGAGCCGATCGCCGAACAAGGAGAGGAGCTGCGCGAAGCGCGCGGCGGCGAGGTCGCCCTGCCCGGCCGCGATGCATTGGTCGAGCGGCCCGCTCGGCCCGCCCGTCAATGCGATCAGCCCGTCGGTCAGGCCCTGCAGCGCCTCGAGCCGCACATGCGGCGGCTCGCCCGACGGCGCCTCCAGGAAGGCGCGCGAGGTGAGCCGCATGAGGTTGTGGTAGCCGTCCTCGCGGGCCGCGAGCAGCACGATACGCGGCAGCCGCGTCACGTGGGCGCCCGGCCGGGTCGATGCCTCCTGGTCGGCGAAGTTCAGCCCCAGCGCGCAGCCCACGATCGGCTGGATGCCGCTGCCGGCAAGTTTCTCGGAGAATTCCAGCGCCCCGAACATGTTGTCGGTGTCGGTGAGCGCCAGCGCGGGCTGCTTGTCGGCCTTGGCGAGCTCGGCGAGCTTGCCGATGGTCAGCGCGCCTTCCAGCAGCGAAAAGGATGAGTGCACATGCAGGTGCACGAAGCCGGGGCTCGCCGTCACGATGTCCTCACGATTCGGATCGGATCATCGTGAGGAGCGGGCGCCCAGGAGTCCACCGCCAATCCGCGGTTTGCTGCAGAAACCCTCGATTTCCCCAAGCCTTAGGTGGTCCTCCTGATGCCGCCGGGACAGCCCGCTTCAGAGGGTCGAGAGCACCTGCGCCCAGATCGCGACCATGCCGATGAACAGCGCCAGCGACGTGAGGGCAGCGGCTTCTTCGAGAATGCTCCGGAACATGACGACCTCCTTCGGACCCGATCCAGGACTAGAACATAGAGGGAACATTGTTCGATCTTTGTTCTAGAGTCAAGCCCCACCTGACGCAGCGGGACTCCCCCTCACGGGCGCTTGATCGCCCGGCCTGAAACCGCCCTCGCGGCCTTCCGTAGCTGCGCGTGGCAGCCGACCCGGTTGCAACCACCACAGGGGAGTGAAATGGCAGCTCGAATGAAAGTGCTGTACGCGGCCGCGACCGCCCTCACGCTTGCCACGCCGGCCTTCGCGCAGGACGTGGGCGCCTGGGACCTCGCCGAACGCAACGCCTATGTGCTCGATGCCAAGGGCAAGACCTGGTCGATGCGCGTGAGCGACAAGGGCGCGGCGATGATCATGCGCAACGCCAAGCTGGTCCCGCGCGGCACCGTGATCTTCCGCAGCAACGGCCAGCTCTATATGGCGCGCCAGGGCCTCTGGAGCCGCGACGGCGACTTCCTGCCCGGCGGCGTCTGAGTCTCGGCGTCGTCCTGAACTGTCGTCCTGAAACTGGGGCCGCGGCTTGCGGCCCCCTTTTTATCACCCCGCCGGGCACCGGCTGAGGACCCAATCCGTGTTCTCGAGGTCGACCAGGCGGTTGCCGTCTTCCGACACGCCTCGATAGTGCAGGCTGTAGTCTTCCCCGCCGTCGCCGGTTCGCGTCACGACCGCGATCTGGAGCGGCGTTATGAAGCGCACCGCGACGACACGTTCGACCGAGTTGCCGATGATCAGGCGCTCCGCTTCGATCACCTCGCGGCTTCGGCTCGCAGGATTGCCGCAGTCGCTGACGTCCCGGACCCACTCGCCGTGGAATGCTGCGGGTATCGCTCTCGAATCCGGGTTCTCGATATCCTCGCCAAAGGGACCCATGCTCGACTCCTCGCGAGATAACGCTGCGCGCCAGCGCGCCGAAGGATCTGCCGCTTAGGCGAGCTCGACCACGCGTCCTTCCTGCAGCGTCACGCGCCGGTCCATGCGCTCGGCGAGCTCCATATTGTGGGTCGCGATAATGGCGGCGAGGCCCGAAGCGCGCACGAGCTGCGTCAGCGCACCGAAGACGTGACCCGAGGTGCGCGGATCGAGATTCCCGGTCGGCTCGTCCGCGAGCAGGATGCGCGGCGCATTGGCGACCGCACGCGCGATCGCGACGCGCTGCTGCTCGCCGCCCGAAAGCTCGGACGGCCGGTGCTCGACGCGGTCCTTCAGCCCGAGATAGCCGAGCAGCTCCGCGGCGCGAGTGCGGGCCTCCTTGCGCGAGAGGCCGCGGATCATCTGCGGCATCATCACGTTCTCGACCGCCGTGAACTCGGGCAGCAGATGGTGGAACTGGTAGACGAAGCCGATCTCGACACGGCGGATGCGCGTGCGCTCGCTGTCGGAGAGGTTCGAGGTCGCGGTGCCGTCGATATAGACCTCGCCCTCTTCCGGGTGCTCGAGCAGCCCCGCGATGTGCAGCAGCGTCGATTTGCCGGCGCCCGAGGGGCCGATCAGCGCCACCGACTGCCCGGGCCATACCGCGAGCTCCGCGCCCGTGAGGATGTCGAGCGTCGCCTCGCCCTGCCGATAGCGCCGTTCGATGGCGTGCAGGAAGATGGCCGGGTTCTGCTCGTTCATCGTGCGCGCCCTACTCGTACCGCAGGGCTTCGACGGGATCGAGCCGGGCCGCGCGCCACGCGGGATAGAGCGTCGCCAGCAGCGAGAGCGTGAGCGCCATCACGACGACCGCCGTGGTCTCGCCGACCGCCATATCGGCCGGCAGCCGCGACAGGAAATAGAGCTCGGGCGAGAACAGCTCGGTGCTGGTCAGCCAGGAGAGGAACCGTCGGATCGACTCGACATTCGCGCAAATGACGACGCCGAGCACGAAGCCGACGAGCGTCCCCACGACGCCGATCGACGCGCCCGTGATGAGGAAGACGCGCAGGATCGCGCCCTGCGTCGCTCCCATGGTGCGCAGGATCGCAATATCGCGTCCCTTGTCCTTCACCAGCATGATCATGCCGGAAATGATGTTCAGCGCCGCCACCAGCACGATCAGGGTGAGGATCAGGAACATCACGTTGCGCTCAACCTGCAGCGCGTTGAAGAAAGTCGCGTTGCGCTGGCGCCAGTCGACCATGAAGATCGGCCGCTGCGCGGCCTCGCTGACGAGCTGGCGGTAATGGTCGATGCGGTCCGGATTATCCGTATAGACCTCCATCGTGGTCACGTCGCCCGAGCGGTTGAAGTAGGCCTGCGCCTCGGGCAGCGGCATGAACACGAAGGCGGCGTCGTATTCCGACATGCCGATCTCGAACACGGCCGCGACCCGGTAGGTCTTGATGCGCGGCGTCGTGCCCATGGGCGTCACCGCGCCGCGCGGCGCCACCAGCGTGATGCTGTCGCCCGCGCGCACCGAAAGCTTGTCGGAGAGCCGCCGCCCGATCAGGATTCCCTGGCCGGTGTCGAAGCCTTCCAGCGTGCCCTGCTTGATGTTGTTGGCGATCGAGGGGAGCTTCATCAGGTCGGCGAGGCGGATGCCGCGCACCAGCACGCCGCTCGAGTCGAAGGGCGACGAGGCCAGGGCCTGCCCCTCGACGATGGGCGCCGCGAGCGTGATGCCCGGGACCTTCATCAGCCGGTCGGCCACCACCTCCCAATCCGTGAGCGGCGATTCCAGCGGCTGGACAACCATATGGCCGTTGAGGCCGAGAATCTTGTCGAGCAGCTCCTTGCGGAAGCCGTTCATCACCGCCATGACGACGATGAGGGTCATGACGCCGAGCAGGATGCCGAGGAACGAGAGGAAGGCGATGATCGAGATGACGCCTTCCTTGCGGCGCGACCGGAGGTAGCGCAGCGACAGCATCCATTCGAATGCCGAGAAGGGTTTCGTCCCGGTGGGTTCGGTCATCTGGTATCCCGTCCCGGGATTTCATCCGATTCTGGCTTATTCATGCCAGCCGAAGGGCGGCGAAAGCGTCCCGCGTGAACAGTTTTATGACTTTGCGCATGTTCCGGCGAAGGGGGCACCGGTTCGCCGAACATGCGCACCTCTCAAGAGGCAAACCGCTTGAGCGCCTCGGCTGGGCTCATCATGGTGCGGCTGCCGTCCGCGCGGCATTTCACCTCGACCTGACCCGCCGCAAGCCCTCGCGGGCCGACCATGATCTGCCACGGAATACCGATGAGATCCGCGGTCGCGAACTTCGCGCCCGGCCGGTCGTCGGTGTCGTCGTAGAGCACGTCGACGCCCTTTTGGGTCAATCCCTTGTAGAGCTCGCCGCAGGCCGCATCGGTCGCGGCGTCGCCCTGCTTGAGATTGAGGATGGTGACGGCGAACGGCGCCACCGCCTCGGGCCACTTGATGCCGGCATCGTCGTGGAAGGCTTCGATGATCGCGGCGACCAGGCGGGTCGGGCCGATGCCGTAGGAGCCGCCATGCAGCGGCCGGTCGGTGCCGTCCGGGCCGGTCACCACGGCCTTCATGGGCGCCGAATATTTGGTGCCGAAATAGAAGATGTGGCCGACCTCGATGCCGCGCGCCGAGACCTGCGCATCCGACGGCAGCGCCCCGAAGGCCGCCGCGTCGTGCTTCTCCGAGGTCGCCGCATAGAGCGAGGTCCACTTGCTGACGATCCTGGAGAGGTCATCGACGCTGTCGAAGTTCACGTCGGCGCCCGGGACCGAAAAATCCAGATAGTCGCGATGGCAGAACACCTCGCTCTCGCCGGTGTCGGCGAGCACGATGAACTCGTGGCTGAGATCACCACCGATCGGGCCCGTATCGGCCTGCATAGGGATCGCCTTCAGTCCCATACGCGCGAATGTGCGCAGATAGGCGACGAACATCTTGTTGTAGGAGTGGCGCGCGCCCTCCTGGTCGATGTCGAAGGAGTACGCGTCCTTCATCAGGAACTCGCGGCCGCGCATCCCGCCGAAGCGCGGACGCACCTCGTCGCGGAATTTCCACTGGATGTGGTAGAGATTGAGCGGCAGGTCCTTGTAGGACTTGATGTAGGCCCGCACGATCTCGGTGACCATTTCCTCGTTGGTCGGCCCGAACAGCATCTCGCGCTCGTGGCGGTCGCGGATGCGCAGCATCTCCTTGCCATAATCGTCGTAGCGGCCGCTCTCGCGCCAGAGATCCGCCGACTGGATCGTCGGCATCAGCAGCTCGATCGCGCCCGAGCGGTCCTGCTCCTCGCGCACGATCGCGCAGACCTTGTTGAGGACGCGCAGGCCGAGCGGCAGGAAGGCGTAGATGCCCGCCGCCTCCTGACGCATCATGCCGGCGCGCAGCATCAGGCGGTGGGAGACGATCTCGGCTTCCTTCGGGGTTTCGCGAAGGATCGGCAGAAAATAGCGGGAAAGACGCATCCGTCAGCGAATCCGTGTTGGGGCCCGGCGGTGGCCGCGAGACAAAGCGGATCGGGGCCGAAAACACAAGCCCGTCAGCGCTCGAGCGGCTCCGGCAGGACCACGCCCAGCCGGCCGGCCCACGCCGCCAGCGCCGGCATGATGCTGGGATGGAGGGCCACGCCCTCGCGCAGCTGCGTCTCCCGCAGCGCCAGGCCTG
>JAEYAU010000299.1 GCA_023404705.1 Pseudomonadota bacterium | reverse complement strand
GGACGGCGCTCCTCGGGACGGCCGGGCCGCCACACCTCGATGAACTCGGGCTCCGCCGGCGCCGCGCTCGCGGCTTCCGCAGCGGGCTCGGTCGCGGCCTCAGGGGCGCTTTCCGTCGGCTCGCTGGCCGGCGCTGGCGCGCTGGGCTCCTGCGGCGCCTCCTGCACAATGTCCTGCGTCGGCTCCGCCACGATCGGCGCAATGCCTTCCGCGACCACGGGCGCGGTCTCGCTCGGATCCGCGGGCGCGATCGGAGCTTCCACCTCGGTGGATGCTTCGACGCTTTCGGTCACCACCGGCGCCGTGCCGGCCGCGATCACATCGCCGACGTTCGGCGCAGCAGCATCGGTCGCGGCCTCAGCGGCAGCCGGCGTCTCCTGCGGCGCCGGCTCCGCGGGCTTCGGCCGCTTCTCCATGCGATAGCCGAGCGAGCGCAGCACGCCGGCGAAATCCTCGCCCGACGAGCCCGTGAGCGAGGTCATCGCCACCGTCACGGTGAAGCCCGAGCCGTCGACCGCGCCGGCCGGCTTCTCGCCCGGCGAGCCGGGCCGCCAGGCGAGCGCCGGACGAATGAGATCGGCGAGCCGCTCCAGAATATCGACGCGCACCGCGCGCTCGCCGCACACGCGATAGCCGACCGTGCGATAGAGCGACTTCGGCACCGCCTTGTCGGCCGGGAACGAGGTGCGACCACTCGCCGCGAGATGCGGCACCTCGTCGAGCCCCTTGGTGTCGGGCCCGCCCTCTTTCAGCGCCCAGAGCTGCACCGCGAGCGCGCGCGCCGCGGGCTTGAGGATCTGCGGCAGGTAGATGTGATAGGCGCCGAAGCGCACGCCGTATTTGCGCAGCGAGGCGCGCGCCGTCTGGTCGAGCGCCTTCACGTCTTCGGCGACGCGATGGCGCTCGAGCACGCCGAGCCCTTCGATCAGCTGATAGGCGACGCCGCGCGCGATGCCGGTCACGTCCTCGGCATTGCCGAGCGCGAACAGCGGCCCGAGCAGCTTCTCGATATGCGTCTTGAGCCAGAGGTCGAGCCGCGTCTGCACGGTGTCGCGGGAGGCGCCGGTGAGCTGCTCGTCCGCGATGATGCGCACGCGCGGCCGCATGATGTCGTCGCCCGCGATCACCTTGCCGACCGCCTCGCCGAGCCAGCGGATGGTGCCGTCGGTGGTGAGCACGAAGTGATCGTCCGGCGCGGTGCCGACGCGCGCGGCGCGCGCATCGATCTCGCCCGCCAGCGCCTTCTGCGCGGCCGAGCGCAGCGCCTTCGCCTCGTGCGCGGCGCCCGTATTGTCGGCCGCGAACTGGAAGCCGTCGAGCCGGCCGATCTTGTGGCCTTCGACGACCACCTCGCCTGTCTTTGTGATTTCGGTTTCGAGCATTGCGTTCTCGCGCAGCCGCCGCATCAAGACGCTGGTGCGGCGGTCGACGAACCGCGCCGTGAGTCGCTCATGCAATGCATCCGAGAGCTTGTCCTCGACCGCGCGAGTGATGCCCTGCCAGTGCTCGGGGTCGGCGAGCCAATCCGGACGGTTTGCCGCAAAGGTCCAGGTCCTGATATGCGCGATGCGCTGCGAGAGAGTGTCGATGTCGCCATCGGTACGATCCGCCTGCGCGACCTGCCGGGCGAACCAGTCGACCGGGATGTTACCCTCTCGCATGAGAAAACCATAGAGGGTGATCACCAGTTCCGCATGCGCGGCCGGAGAGAGCCGCCGATAGTCCGGCACCTGGCAGATTTCCCACAAGCGTTCGATCGTCGCACGCGAGGTCGCGAGCGCCCGCACGTCCTCGTCGCGCGCGGCGTGCTCGAGCACCAGGATGTCCTCGGCGACCGGCGCGCGCGTGAGCCCCTGCTCGGTCGGGATCTCGCCGAGCGAGGCCGCGAGCGCGCCGAGCGAGGCAAAATCGAGCGCGGTGCTGCGCCACTGCAACACTTTCACGGACTCGAAGGAATGGCTCTCGAGCTGCTGCACCAGCTCGGGCTCGAACGGCTCGCAGCGTCCCGTGGTGCCGAACGTGCCGTCGCGCGTGGCGCGGCCCGCGCGGCCCGCGATCTGTCCCATCTCGGACGGATTGAGCCGGCGGAATTGATAGCCGTCGAACTTGCGGTCCGACGCGAAGGCGACGTGATCGACGTCGAGGTTGAGACCCATGCCGATTGCGTCGGTCGCGACCAGGTAGTCGACGTCGCCCGACTGGTAGAGCGCCACCTGGGCATTGCGCGTGCGCGGCGAGAGCGCGCCCAGCACCACCGCGGCGCCGCCGCGCTGGCGGCGGATCAGCTCGGCGATCGCATAGACCTCGTCGGCCGAGAACGCGACGATGGCGGTGCGGCGCGGCTGGCGCGTGAGCTTGCGGTCGCCCGCGAAATTGAGCTGCGAGAGCCGCGGCCGCGTGACGATATTGGCGCCGGGCAGCAGCCGCTCGACCATCGGCCGCATGGTCTCGGCGCCGAGCACCATGGTCTCCTCGCGCGCGCGCCGATTGAGCATGCGGTCGGTGAAGACATGGCCGCGCTCGAGATCGGCCGCGAGCTGGATCTCATCCACAGCGAGGAAGGCGACGTCGAGATCGCGCGGCATCGCTTCGACGGTCGACACCCAGAAGCGCGGATTGGCGGGCTTGATCTTCTCTTCGCCGGTCACCAGCGCGACCGAGTCGGCGCCGACGCGCTCGACACACTTGTTGTAGACCTCGCGCGCGAGCAGGCGCAGCGGCAAGCCGATCATGCCGCTCGAATGCGCCAGCATGCGCTCGATCGCGAGATGCGTCTTGCCCGTGTTGGTCGGCCCGAGCACGGCCGTCACGCCGACCCCGCGGGCGCGGGCGTCGCGATTCGTGTTGGGGGAGAATGAAACAGCCATGTCGTGCGGCGCCCTAAGAGCAGAATATGGGGCCGCTGTCGAGCACTACAATGGCGTTGGGGAACTTGGACCTGTAGGGCGCAATAGCGGCGAAGCCGCGTATTGCGCCGAGGACCTCTCGACCGTATTCCGCACTTGGCGAGTCAGACGGCGCAATACGGCGCTTCGCGCCTATTGCGCCCTACGAAGCGAGCCTCACGCTTCGGCTGGCAACCCGCCGTCGAAGCTGTCGTTCGCCTCGGCGTCGTCGTCCGCCATGGCGGCGATCAGCTTCGCGAGCGCCGAGTTCGACGACTTGCTCGCGAGCGTGACTTCGGCCCGGCGACCACGCCCCGGACCTTCGCTCGCCCGCGTTGTCGCGCGCGATTGGGTGTAGATGACTTCGCCCGCCGCGGTGGAGTGCGCGGCCGCGATCAGCGTGTCGCGGTCGCAATTCGCCGCGATCGTCAGCCCGATCTCGCGCAAGTGGGCGCGGCCGTAGCAGAACAGCGCCAGCTCGGCCTGCTGCGCCGGCGCCAGCGTCGCCGCGATCTCGCGCACGCTCGACTCGGCCGCGCGGTAGAGACGCCCGATCAGTTCGTTCGGTACCGGACACTGCTCTTCATTGGGAATCTGGGTCGCCGCAAAACGCGCGCCTGACATTGCCATGGACGTCTCCACCGTTTCTTGAACCGCGAATGCGTCCGGCCCTCCTATGAGGCGCATGTGCCTCACAACGCTACCTGGCCCGACATGCCATGTGTATGCCTCTACCGCGCCTGGGAAAATTGTGGTGAGCCCCATCAGGGAACTTGCTCAAGCGGGGGTTGGCCCGGTCAATTCGGCACAACTCGCGACGTTGCGGCAGCCGCGAATTTACATTCGGAACGAGTCTCGAACGAATCGCGGCCGAATCGGTGACTCGCGTCACTTCGGATTTCGTTCATACGAGATGTGGACAGACGATCAGGGAGTCGCACCAGATGCAGCGTCCAGGGGTACAGGCCCGGTGACGGGTACAGCACTGATTGGTAAACGCCGCACGGCCCACGCCTCCCGATCGGAGTCAAGGGGCTACCGCTTCGGCTCGTGAAAGATTCCGCTGCGCGCTTACTGCGTCTTGGCGGTCGCGGCCGTGCTCGGCTTGCTCTGGGCGACCGTCATGAACTGGATGGCCTGCAGGACGCCGCTGCCGAACGGCGTCGGCACCGAGAACCGGAACGGCACGACCACGCGGGTGCCGGCGATCGGCGCGAGCCAGATCTCCATGTCCTGCGTCTTCATCAGATACTGGATGGCGGCGCGGTTCGGGCGATGGCCGGCGATCGGCTGATAGAGCGGCGTGCAGACCACGACCGGCCCCTCATAGCCCTTCTCGGCCTTCACCCGATCCATGCGCTTGAAGACGAGCTCGATGTCGGTGCGCTGGCGGCCGTCGAACACATGAAGCTTGCGCTTGCAGGCTTCGGGGGTCAGCAGCTCCCCGCTGCCCGCGACCGGCATCAGCGCGGCGCTCATCGGATCCATCACGCCCTTACGGTGCGCGTCCGTGACCGGGATGCGCTCAGGATTGGGCGGGAGCGGCGGGTCGACGTTGAAGTCCTTCACGCTGCCGGCCGTGAAGGCCATCTCGACCTTGTCGGTCTCGCGGTCCGCCGTGATCACCGAAGCGTAGCTGCGCGGCGCGAGCCTGCCCTGGCTCACGGTGCCGCGCGCGCCACCCGAGCCCGTGCCCGCCGTGAACAGCTGCAGCAGGCCAGAGGCTTTACCTTGGGCGTAGGCGGTATATTCGGTGTCCGAGATTTCGATCACCCAGGCCCCCGAGCCGATCGGCATGCCGGCGAGGCTCGCGGTGTAGCGTGCTTCGAGCCGTCCCTGCGCGGCCGCCGGGGCAGCGACCAGGCAGGCCGCCACCGCACCGAATGTCAGCCCACGCAGGCTCAGGGCACGCATCGAGGACACGTGATTCAAGTTCAATCCCTTCCCCCAGGGGGTGTCCATGCCGACCAGGGCGCAGCCCCGCCCGTCCAGCCGGCAGTCATCGGCCTATTCAACCGCGAATACGTCCTTTGTGTGATGTCTTAGGGGTTGTGTCGGCTTGACGCCCTCCGGCCGGATCACTATACGTCCGCGACCCTTGGAAAGAACGGTGTTCCAAGCCCGGCGGTCGCATGAGCGGGCCGGTGCAGGATGAAGGATTTTCGACCATGTCGCAGCGCTGCGAGCTGACCGGCAAGGGCCCGCTGGTGGGCCACAAGGTCAGCCACTCGAACCGCAAGACCAAGCGCCGGTTCCTGCCGAACCTGCTCAACGTCACCCTGATGTCCGACGCGCTCGGCCGCTCGGTGCGCATGCGCATCTCGGCGAACGCGCTCAAGACCGTGGATCACCGCGGCGGCCTCGACGCCTTCCTCGCGAAGGCGAACGACGACGAGCTCTCCGCGAAGGCCCTCGATCTGAAGAAGCAGATCGCCAAGAAGGCCGTCGCCGAAGCGAGCTGATCGTCTCCGGCCACGCACTCGGTTTTGCAATGCCCGGCCTCGCGCCGGGCATTCGCGTTTCTGGGCTCGTAGGGCGGGTTAGGCGCGCAGCGCCGTAACCCGCCGTCTGACTCACTTTGACGCAAACGTGCGCTGGGATGCCCATGGCGGGTTACGCGCTTCGCGCTAACCCGCCCTACAAGTCATTCCGGCTCGAGCAGCGTGAACTGCAGCAGCACGGTGCGCTGGAGCAGCGAGTAGTTGTCGTCCGAGACCAGCGTCAGCACGGTCTCGCCGGCGGGCCCGAGGTGTGCCGAGAGGCCTTCCATATTGTCGATCTGGTAGCCCATGTCGGCCTCGACCAGGATGGGGCCGTCCACCGTCGCGTCGGGCGCGAGTTGCGCCAGCGTGATGCGCCGCATGCGCATCGCGACGCCGCGCCAGAGCGAGTAGCGCCGCTCCAGGACGAGGAGATCGCCGCGCGGCGTGATCGTCGCGTCACTGATGTCGAAATCATCGGTACGCTTGATCGCGAACTCGCCAGGCGTTTTTCCGCCGATCAGGAAGCCGCGGATATTGCCCTTGCCGTCGAGGCTCTGCTCCGAGATCGCGATCAGCGTGCCGGCGAGCGGCGTCCCCTTCGGCGCCACCGCCAACGCCTCGATGCCCCTGTTCGCCGGCATGTTCTTCATGCCGGGCGGCGTGGTGATCGGCTGGCCGCGCGCCGCCAGCCCCTGCTTGCCGTAGTCGAAGCGCAGGATGCGATGCACGCGTTCGAGGCCGACATACACGGTGCCGCCGTCCTCGGCGAGCGACTCGGTGTCGTACCAGCCGCGCGACTGGATGGCTTTCCCGTCCGGCCCGAGGATCGGTGCAATCTCGGCATCCGTGATGCCGACCGGCCGCGTGCCGTGATAGAGCATACGCCCCGCGATCCAATGCCCCTTGTCGCTGACCGCAAGGAAGCGGCCGTCGGCCGTGACGCGGATCCCCGAGAGGCCGCCGAACTCCTTCGTGTCGGAGACGAGCTCCAGCCCGCCGCGAAACGTGAGCTGTCCGAAGCGCTGGCGCGACGCCTCGCCGGGCTGGAAATTCTGGATCGGCTTGACCCGGATCTGGATCGCCGCGCGCGAGACGCCGGCGCGCGGATGCCACGTTTTCGGTGAGCTCGATGTTTGCGCGTTCGCCCCTGAAGCTGGGAGCGAGAGGCCGAGCGCAGTGGCGCCGGCGCCGCGGAGGATCGCGCGTCGCGTGAAGCGCCCGTGCGCCGGGCGCGAAGCTTCGCTCACGCGTGCAGCCTCCGCCGCGGCCGTGCCCGCTCCTCGCTCGCGTGCTCTTCGAACAGCTCCGCGAGCTTCTCGGTCATGGCGCCGCCCAGCTCCTCGGCGTCCACGATGGTGACGGCGCGGCGGTAGTAGCGCGTCACATCGTGGCCGATGCCAATCGCGATCAGCTCGACGGGCGAGCGCTCCTCGATCTCCTCGATCACCCAGCGCAGGTGGCGCTCCAGGTAATTGCCGGGATTCACCGACAATGTTGAATCGTCCACCGGCGCGCCGTCCGAGATCATCATCAGGATCTTGCGGCTTTCGGTGCGCGCCAGCAGGCGCTTGTGCGCCCAGTCCAGCGCCTCGCCGTCGATGTTCTCCTTGAGCAGGCCCTCGCGCATCATCAGCCCGAGATTCTTGCGCGCGCGCCGCCACGGCGCATCGGCGCCCTTGTAGACGATGTGGCGCAGATCGTTCAGCCGGCCCGGATTGGCCTGCTTCCCGGCCGCGAGCCAGGCTTCGCGCGACTGCCCACCCTTCCAGGCGCGCGTCGTGAAGCCGAGGATCTCGACCTTGACGCCGCAGCGCTCCAGCGTGCGCGCCAGGATGTCGGCGCAGGTGGCCGCGACCGTGATCGGCCGGCCGCGCATCGAGCCCGAATTGTCGAGCAGCAAGGTCACCACCGTATCGCGGAAGTTCGTGTCCTTCTCGCGCTTGAAGGACAGCGGATGCATCGGATCGACCACGATGCGCGAAAGCCGCGCCGGATCGAGATAGCCCTCCTCCAGGTCGAACTCCCAGGCCCGGTTCTGCTGCGCCATCAGGCGCCGTTGCAGCCGGTTGGCGAGGCGCGCCACCACGCCCTGGAGATGCGAGAGCTGCTTGTCGAGATAGCCGCGCAGCCGTTCGAGCTCGTCCGCCTCGCAGAGATCGTGCGCTTCCACCACCTCATCGAACTTGGTCGTGAAGGGGCGGTAGTCGGGACCGCGCGGCTCGTTGGCGCCATGCGGGCGTGGGCGCCACGGCTCGTTGGCGGCCTCGGCGTCGCCCATGTCGGAATCGTCCGGCAGATCGGCGGCGGGCGCGTCCATCGCCTCCGTCGCGCCGTCGGGCAATTCCTCGGCGGAGACTTCCATCTCCTCCGTGCTCATGCCCTGGGCGTCCTCGGACTCCTTCGCGTCGCCGCTCTCGCCCTGGTTCTGCTGGCTGTCGCTCTCGCCCTGGTCCTCGTCGTCCTCGCTCTCGTCGCGGCCGCGCTCGTCGCCCATGTCGAGCGAGTCGAGCAGGTCATGCACCGCATCGCCGAAGCGGCGCTGGTCCTCGACCACGTCCTCGAGCCGGTCGAGATCGCGCCCGGCGCGCTCCTCGATGAAGGGACGCCAGAGATCGACCAGCTTGCGTGCGGCCGGCGGCGGGCTGCGTCCCGTGAGGCGCTCGCGCACCATCATGGCGACGGCTTCCTCGATCGGCGCGTCGGCGCGGTCCGTGATGTCGTCGAACTTGCCGCGATGGTAGCGGTCATCGAGCATGGCCGAGAGGTTGCACGCCACGCCTTCCATGCGCCGCGCGCCGATTGCTTCGACGCGCGCCTGCTCGACAGCCTCGAACACCGCACGGGCCTGCTGGCCGCCCGGCATCAGCCGGCGATGCACGCCCGGATCGTGGCACGCCATGCGCAGCGCGATCGAATCCGAATGGCCGCGCACGATCGCGGCTTCCTGCGCATTGAGCTTGCGCGGCGGCTCGGGCAGGCGCGCCTTGTGGCCCGCGAGTCCCGGCCGCTCCGCCGCGAACGCAACCTCGAGCTCGGGGTTCTTGGCGATCGCGCGCATGCAGCCGGCGACCGCCCGCTTGAACGGCTCGGTCGGCGATTCCTTCTGCGGCGACTTGCTCTTGATGTTGGACGACATGCTATTTCAGCCGCACGGTTTTGATCTTGGCATTCGAGAGCCGGACCTTCGCCTCGTCGACCCGGGAGAGCGCATAGGACTTCGTGCCCTGGCGGAAGCCGCCATACTTCACGAGGAAGAAGCCGTCGAAGACGTAGTCGCCGCCGCGCAGCTCGAAGCCTTCGTTGGCGACGATCTCGGATTTCGGCTCCCTCTGTCCCGGCAGCAGCACCACGAACTGGCCATCGCTCTCGGAGGCATCGAGCTTGTCGTCGGTGCCGCTCTTCTTGATCGTGAGCTTGAGCCCGACCACGCGGTCGACATGGCTTGCGACGAACCTCTCGAGCCGCAGGTAGTTCTTCTCGGTCACACGTCCGCTCAGCTCGTCGACCGGCTTGGACTGCGCCAATGCGGCACCCGCACTCAGCACGAGTGCCAGGGCCGCGGGCGGCAGTCCACGGATCGACATGGGATCAGCTCAGGGCCACGTTCACCGAGGACTCGGGCAGCTCCATTCCGAAGCAGCGCTGGTAGAACTCGGCCACGATCGGCCGCTCGAGCTCGTCGCACTTGTTGAGGAAGGTCACCCGGAAGGAGAAGCCGAGGTCCTTGAAGATGTCGGCGTTCTCGGCCCAGGTGATGACCGTGCGCGGGCTCATGACGGTCGAGATGTCGCCGTTCATGAAGGCATTGCGCGTGAGATCGGCGACGCGCACCATCTTGTTGACGATGTCGCGGCCTTCGTCGGTGCGATAGTGCTTCGCCTTGGCGAGCACGATCTCGACTTCGTTGTCGTGCGGCAGATAGTTGAGCGTGGTGACGATCGACCAGCGGTCCATCTGGCCCTGGTTGATCTGTTGCGTGCCGTGATAGAGGCCCGAGGTGTCGCCGAGGCCGACCGTGTTCGCGGTCGCGAACAGACGGAATGACGGATGCGGGCGAATGACCTTGTTCTGGTCGAGCAGCGTAAGCCGGCCCGAGAGCTCGAGCACGCGCTGGATCACGAACATCACGTCCGGACGGCCCGCGTCGTACTCGTCGAAGCAGAGCGCGACGTTGTGCTGCAGCGCCCAGGGCAGGATACCATCGCGGAATTCGGTCACCTGCTGGCCGTCGCGCAACACGATCGCGTCCTTGCCGATCAGGTCGATACGGCTGATGTGGCTGTCGAGGTTCACGCGCACGCAGGGCCAGTTCAGCCGCGCCGCGACCTGCTCGATATGGGTCGACTTGCCGGTGCCGTGATAGCCCGTGACCATGACGCGGCGGTTCTTGGCGAAGCCGGCCAGGATGGCGAGCGTCGTCTGCCGGTCGAACAGGTAGTCCGGATCGACGTCCGGCACGTGCTCGTCCGGCTCCGAATAGGCCGGAACCTCCATGTCGCTGTCGAAACCGAACACCTGCCGGATCGACACCTTCATGTCGGGCAGGCCGGCGACTTCTTCTGTCGCGATTGCCATTGTGCCTCCGTGGCCCCGGGACCCCCCGAGAGCCGCTGCGGTCGATAATACGGTTCGGATGCCTGCGGCAACCTACCAGAATGCGGGTCCGGGCAAAACCCGGCCCGCGGCAGGGCCTCGTCCAGTCCCGTCAATAAGATAGGCGATGGAAGGGCGGTTCGAAAGCGCCCGCCGCGCAATCGCCGCGTGTCGGTCTTGCATGGCGAACACACTCGTTCGTACCCGCGAAAGCGGGTACCCAGGGGCCAACGCTCCTGCGCAAGGACTGGGTCCCCGCTTGCGCGGGGACGAACGGAGATTGGATCAGGCCACGTCGCGCTGCGGTCCGCTGTCGGGCCCGAGGCCGAGCCGCTCCGAGAGCGTCTGGGCGAAGCCGAGCAGCGGCGCGCGCAGCGAGCGGAGCTTCTGCCGGGTCATGCGGCTCTTCGGCCCGACCACGCAGACCGATCCGACGACCTGCCCCGAATAAGTGAACACCGGCGCCGCGACGCAGCGGATGCCCTCGATGTGCTCCTCGTCATCGGTCGCGCATCCGGCGGCGCGCACGCGCCGCAGCTCCGCCTCATAGGCTTCGCGCGTGACGATCGTCTTCGGCGTGTAGCGATCGTACTTGATGCGGGAGAGCAGGCTCGCGACCTCGGGCTGCGGCAGGAAGGCGACGATCGCCTTGGCGACCGCGGTCGCGTTGATCGGCCGCGCCGCGCCGATGTCCTGCGCGACCCGCACCGGATCGTCCGGGTCCGATTTCGCGACGATGCTCACCACGCCGGCGCGATAGGCCGCGAGGCTCGCGCCTTCGCCGAGCGTGCGCGCGATGTCGCTGATGATCGGCGCCGCGACCGTGCCGAGCTGCTCCGGCGTCCAGGTGCGGCCCGTGAGCTTGAACAGCTTGGCGGTGAGCTCGTAGCCGCGCGTCGCCACGTCCTGGCGCAAGTAGCCGAGGCCGACCAGCGTCTGCAGCAGATGATGCCCCGTGCTGCGATGCAGCCCGGTGCGGCGCGCGATCTCGGCGAGGCCGATCAGCCCGCCGCTGCTCGCGACCACCTCGAGCACCCGCAGCCCGCGATCGAGCGACTGGTGCGTGACACGCTCGGCCGGGCGTCCCTGCATGGCTGGTTTCACTATATGAGATTGGAGTCGAAAAGGCGTTTCAATAATCAGACTAGGCGGAACGGCCGGCTGTCAAGCATCGTAGCATCTCGGAAAGCCGCGTCGTTGCGCTTTTTTTGGCTGCATCCGGCCATCGCCCACAGGCTCACATGTCCACCTTGTCTCAGCAAATGAAATCGTGCCGCCACGATCGTTTCATATGCTGTATCACGGATCAAACGCAGCCGCCCGCGGCTGCGCGAGAGCCGCGGCAAGCGGCCCGAAACCAAAACGGTCGACGCGACCAAAGTCGACGCGACCCAGCACGGAGGAGACGCGATGAAGACCCGCCCATGGATGCCGCTCGTTGCGGCGCTCGGCTTGCTGTCGCTCGATGCGCTGGCGCTGAACGCGCCCGCGCTCGCGCAGCAGAAGTTCACGCTCAAGTTCAATCACGTGCTCGGCCCACGCGAGCCCTATCACGACGGCTTCATGAAATGGGCCAAGGCCGTCGAGGAGCGCACCAAAGGCGGCCTCAAGATCGAGGTCTTCCACTCGGCGCAGCTCGGCAAGGAAGAGGACATCATCGAGCAGATCCGCCAGGGCGCGAATATCGGCCAGAACACCGACTCGGCGCGCATGGGCAACTATGTGCCCGGCATCGCGGTAATGAACGGCCCCTATTTCGTCGAGACGCTCGAGGAAGTCGCGAAGCTGCGCAAAGCGCCGACAGTGGCGAAGTGGGACGAGGAGCTCGCGACCAAGTTCGGCCTCAAGGTCGTCTCCTTCAACTGGGTGCAGGGCTATCGCCACTTCTTCACCAACAAGCCCGTGAAGACGCCCGAGGACCTCAAGGGTCTTCGCATCCGCACGCCGCCCGCGCCGATCTGGCAGGAGTCGGTGCGTGCGCTCGGCGCGACGCCTGTCGCCATGGCGTTCGGCGAGATGTATCCGGGCCTGCAGACCCGCGTGATCGACGGCGTCGAGCTCGTCTACAACAATATCCCGGGCGGCCGCTTCAACGAGGTGCTGAAATACGCGAACGAGACCAAGCACATCATGCTGGTCAACTTCCAGGTCGTGAGCGCCAAGTGGTTCGACAGCCTGCCGAAGGACTACCAGCAGGCGCTGATCGAGGAATGCGACAAGGCCGGCGAGGAGGTTTCCAAGGCGATCCTCAAGTCGGAGGCCGAGGTCGAGGCGCAGCTCAAGAGCCGCGGCATGACCATCGTCAAGGACGTGGATCTCGCGGCCTTCCGCAAGGCCGGCGACAAGGCCTACGAGGTGCTCAAGATCAACGACGCCAAGGCCGCCGTACACAAGGAAATCGGCAAGAACTGACGCCTGACGCATACACTCCGTTCGTGCCCGCGCAAGCGGGCACCCAGGGCCGCACGTTCCATGCTCGCCGCTCTGGGTCCCCGCTTTCGCGGGGACGAACGGATGTGAGCGGCCCATGCGCGAAATGTTGGGATAAGCGGAATGACCAAGTTTTACGAACGCGTATGCGCCGCGGAGGCCTGGATCGCCGCCGTCCTGCTGGTCGCGATGGTGCTGCTGATCTTCCTGGCCGGCGTGATGCGCATGATCGGCGAGCCGATCAACTGGTCGGTCGACGCCGCCACTGCCTTCTTCGCCTGGGCCTGCTTCCTGTGCGCCGACATCGCCTGGCGCAACAACGCGCTGATGTCGATCGAGGTGGTCACGGCCCGCCTGCCCGACCGCCTGCAGCGCGTCTTCCTGCTGATCAACTACGCGATCATCACGGCCTTCCTGCTCTACCTGATCGTCATGGGCACGTATCTTTCCTGGATCAGCCGCGCGCGCAGCTTCCAGGGCATTCCCGAGATCAGCTACTCCTGGGTGACGCTCAGCCTGCCGGTCGGCGCGCTGCTGCTGCTCATCACCACGGCCCTCAAGGTGGGCGCGGTGCTCCGCGGCGAGCGCATCGAGAGCCACGCGACGGACGTGGTCTGATGCTCCTCGTCTGTATCGTCTTCACGGTCCTCATGCTGATCGGCATGCCCGTGGCCTTCGCGATCGGCATCTCGGGCGTCGTCTTCTTCCTGCAGCATCCCGAGCTGCCCGTCACCATCCCGATCCAGCTCACCGTGACCGAGACGCAGAACTTCGCGCTGCTCGCGGTGCCGCTGTTCATTCTGGCGGGCAACTTCCTCAACCATTCGGGCATCACCCACAACATGCTGCGGCTCGCGACCGTGCTCACGGGCCGCATGCAGGGCGGGCTCGCGCAGACCTCGATCGCGCTCTCGACGCTGATGAGCGGCGTCACCGGCTCCTCGATCGCGGACGCCGCCATGAATGCGCGCATCCTCGGCCTCGAGATGCTCAAGCGCGGCTTCTCGAAAGGCTACGCCGCAGGCGTGCTCTCCTACGGCTCGCTGATGGCGCCGATCATTCCGCCCGGCATCGGCTTCATCCTCTACGGCACGGTCGGCCAGGTCTCGATCGGCCGGCTGTTCGCGGCCGGCATCATTCCGGGCCTGATGCTGTGGGCTTCGCTCGCGATCGCGATCTCGATCACGGCGCGCCGGCGCGGCTACAAGCCGGAGCGCGAGACCGCGCCGAGCCTGCGCGAGGTCGTGAGCGCGATCTGGGGCGGCATCTGGGCGATCCTGTTCCCGATCATCATGCTGCTCGGCCTGCGCGCCGGCGTGTTCACGCCTTCGGAGATCGGCGCCTTCGCGGTGATCTATGCGGTGGCGGTCGGCGTGTTCGCCTATCGCGAGCTCACCTTCTCAGGGATGCGCGAGGCCGTCGAAGGCAGCCTGATCGACGTTGGCGGCGTCATGTTCCTGCTCGCCCTCTCGGCCGTGTTCGGCTACGGCATCGTGTTCGAGCGCGTCCCCGAGGAGATCTCGGCCTGGATGCTCTCGATCACGGACAATCCGCACGTCGTCATGGTGCTGATCGTCGTGTTCATCCTCATCGCCGGCACCTTCATGGAAGGGTCGGTGCTCATCATCATGCTGACACCGCTGTTCCTGCCGCTGGTGATGAAATACGACATCGATCCCGTGCATTTCGGGCTCGTCTTCATCATCGCGGCCACCATCGGCAACTACACGCCGCCCGTCGGCGCCGCGATGTTCGTGGTCTGCCAGGTGCTGCGCTGCCGGATCGGCGATTATACGCGCGAGTCGACGCCGTTCCTGATCGCGGTCAGCGTCGTGACGCTGCTGCTGATCTTCACGCCCGAGATCGTGCTCTGGGTGCCGGATCTGATGTTCGGGAAGGATATGCGGTGACGCACGGTGCGCCGTAGGGCGCGCCGCCTCACACCATCTTCACGGACTTGAGGTAGTTATACGCCTGGATGATCTCGCGCAGCCGGTCCTCGAAGGACCGGTCGCCGCCATTGGCGTCCGGGTGGTTCTGCTTCACCAGCAGCTTGAAGCGCGCCTTGATCTCGGCCTTGGTCGCCTCGACCTCGAGGCCGAGCGTCTCGAGCGCCTTGCGCTCGGCATTGCGGATCGGCCGCGCCTCCTCGGCCGGGCGCTCCTGGCGCGTGCCGGGATCGCGGAAGAAACCGAAGGGATCGCCGAACGCGGCCGTGAAGCGGTCCGCGGGCTTCGCCTTCTGCCCGCCATTGAGCCCCATCTTCCAGGTCGGACGGTGGCCCGTCAGTGCGTCCTTCTGGTAGCGCGCGACGGCCTCATCGCTCATGCCCGCGAAGTAATTGTAGGACGCGTTGTACTCGCGCACATGCTCCAGGCAGAAGCACCAGTATTCGCGCTCGCGTCCGCGCCCCTTCGGCGCGCGATGCGTCGCCTCCTGCGCGCAGCCCGGGATGTCGCAGGCGAGCGTGCGCGGACGCGGCCTGCGGTCCTCCTCGGGCTTCACCCGGATGCGATCGAAGATGGGCGAGTCGAATTTCATGCCGTTCATTATGCGGACTGGAGCGTGTCAGCCGCAAGCTTGACAGAACCGAAAACTGCGTTCCGACGCGACACACGGAACGAGACGCGAGAGCCGAACGCGCAGGGAGACGGAGCGTTCCGACACCGCCACCATGCCCGCAACGTCACTCGCGCCAGATTTGAGCGCAAGACCGGATTTCACTTTCCGGCGTCATGCGCTATGGCGATGCCCATGCGGACACAGGATCTGATCACGAGAAGGTTGACTGAAGCTTTCGCCCCCGAGAGCCTGTCGGTCGTCGATGAATCCCACCAGCACGAAGGCCATGCGGGACACCGGCCCGGCGGTCAGACCCACTTCAGGGTCTATATCGTGTCGGACGCGTTCAAAGGGAAGACCCGGCTCGAACGCCATCGCATGATCAATGCGGTGCTGGCTGCGGAGCTCGCCGGCGGCGTGCATGCGCTCGCGCTGCATGCGACCGCGCCCGGCGAGGGCGCCGCCTGATCGTCATGGCACGCCAGCAGGGCGGAATTACGACGCTGCCCGGCGCATGATCCGGCAGATCGCACGCGCCGGCGACAGGATCATGACCTCACGTCAGTCTTGAACGCCTTGGCGACGATCTTCCAGCCCTCGCCGGTCTTGATCAGCGTGAGGTAGTCGACGAAGAAGCGCGGCGGGATGGCGCATTCGGCCTTCACGAAGGCGGTTGCGGGCCCCGACTGATCGATCGTCACGATCCGGTCGTGGCGCGGATGCCCCTGCGATTTCGGCGACGGCCGTCCGCGCACCATGTCGAGCCATTTGTCGCGCGGCAGGTCGGCGACGCCGTCCGCGGCCTCGCCGCTGCCCGAGTAGAGATGCGACACCGGATGGAACACGGACGCGATCTTGTCGGCATCGCCCTCATGCAATCCGTCCAGATAGGTCCACACGGCCTTCTCGATGGCGGCAGTCTCGGTGGTCATGCGGTCCCCTCCGGATGCATCGCTCGCGTCAGCGAGCCAAGCTCGCCTTTGCGAGCCAGCGCTCGCGTTAGCGAGCCAAGCTCGCCTTTGCGAGCCATGACCGTGCCGCGACAGGACCCTTGGGTCAATCGCCCTTTCCGACAAAAGCCCGGACCTCTTCCAGGAAATGCGCAAAGGCCGGCTCGTGCGCAAGCAGGATGTGATTGATGCTGTCGAGCAGCACGAATCGGGCGCCCGGAATGCCCGCCGCGAGCGCGTGGCCCTCCTGCAGCGGTATGACGGCGTCGTCCCGCGCATGCAGAACCAGCGTCGGGACGGTCACCTTGGCGAGGTCGGCCGAGACATCGACGCCGCCGAACATGTCGTAGAGCCGCGCTGCCGTCTCGGGTTCAACGCTGGCGCGCTGCAGCGCATTGAACGACTGCATCTGTTCGTTGGTGGCGCCGGGGACGAACAGCGATGCGAACAGCTGGCGAAAGGCGGGGTTGTCCTGCCCCCACCCCTCGCGGATCAACGTCGTCATGGCGCTGCGCCGCGCGATCGCGGCTGGATCGCCACGCATCCGCGTCCCTCGCGCGTATCCGCCGTACAGGATCAGATGCGAGACTCGCGTCGGATGGCGCAGCGCGTAGGCGATACTGTAGCTGCAGCCCTGCGAGAGCCCGAGCAGCGCAAAGCGCTCGGCACCCGCGGCGTCGGCCACGGCCTCCAGGTCCGCGACCATGCTTTCGAACGAGAGATCCTCGGCGTTGCGATCCGACAGCCCGTTGCCGCGCTGGTCATAGCGGATCAGGCGGTTCTGCGCCGACAGACCCGTGACCCAGTGCCGCGCGATCGGGCTTTCCCGGTCGTGCTGCAGGTGCGACATGAAGTTGGCGGCCTTGAGGATGGGCGGACCCTGGCCCGAGATCGCATAGGCCACACGCGTGCCGTCTCGCGACATGCAGTATTGGATCTGCTGGGGCGGGACCGAGAGGCCGGCGCGCTCGAAACCGCTCAGGATCAGGGGCAGCTTGCCGGAGCGGCGGAACAACCTCTCCTCGACGACCGGCATGAAGTCGGGCACCAGCGCGCGCAACTGATCCGCGACTTCGCGCGCCTCGGGGATGCGGCCGAGATGCGCCAGCGCACAGGCGAGCGGGGGATAGCTCAGCGCAAAGTTCGGATTGCCGAGCACGGCCCGCCGCCCCCAGGTCACGGCCTCCTCGAACTCCCCGAGCAGGAGATACGCATAGGCAAGGCCGGCCCGCATGCGGAAACGGGTCGCCTCGCCCGGACTGAGACGCAAGGCCCGCTCGAAGTCGCCGATCGCGTCGGCGGCCTGACCCAGATAGCAGCGGACCCAGCCTGCCTGCGCGAGCGCGATCGCACTGTTCGGGTTGAGCGCGATCGAGCGATCGAGAAGATCGAGACCCTCCTCATGCGCATCGCCGAGACAGGCCAGCGCGTAGCCCGCCATGGCCAGCACGTCCGGATCCTCGCGGCCGTGTTCCAGAGCGGTGCGCGCCAACGCAACTCCTCGTTTCTCCTCCGCGGCCAGATCGTCCCACCACTGATGTGAGAGACGCCGCGCATACGCGAAGGCGACGAGCGCCGCCGCCACCGCGTAGCGCGGGTCGAGCCGCAGCGCCTGTTCGCCGAGGGCGATCGCCCGTTCGGTGCCGTCCCGTGTCATCTCGCGCAGCGCCGCCAGCGCCCGCAGGTACAGGTCGTGCGCGTCCAGGTTCTCGGGCCGTTTGCCCCGGGTCCGTTCCAGCTCCGCCGCCAGGACGTGCGGCGCGATCGCGGCGACGACGCTCGCGGTCACCCGATCCTGCAGCTCGAAGATATCCGCGACCTCGCCGTCGTAGTGATCGCCCCAGAGATTGGCCCCGGTGCTGGCGTCGATCAGCTGTCCTGCGATGCGTAGCCGCGTCCCGGCCCGCCGGACGCTGCCCTCGAGCAGGTAGCGCACGCCGAGCTCGCGCCCGATCTGGCGCACGTCGGCCGTCCGGTTGCGATAGAGGAAGCTCGCATTGCGCGCGATCACGACGACGCGTGGAACACGCGACAGTGCCGTCGTCAGATCCTCGACGACTCCGTCCGCGAGATGCTGCTGACCGCCTTCCGGGCTGAGATCCGCAAAGGGCAGCACGGCAATCGAGGAGCGCTCCAGCGAAGAGGCGGCCAGCCCCTGTGGCCGCGCGGCCGCGCCGTTGTGTTCCGGCTGCTGCGCCGGAGCACGCAGCGCGAGCTTCGTGTGGCTCTCGACGATCGCCAGCGTCTTGTCCGAGAAGAGCCCGGTCAGCAGCTTGTCGACCGTCGACTTGCCGAGCTTGGTCTTGAACGCGAATTGCTCGCGCGAAAGCCTTTCCCGGGCCAGATAGTCCCGGATGGCCGTCGCGATCCGTTTCTTATCGTCCATCTTGTTTCGTCACCCGGCCCTGCCAAGGCCGATCCCCCGATGACGCTGCCGCGCCCCGCGATCCGAACGTGACGCGCTTGCGCATTCGGCGCAAGAGATGCCGTCACGCTGGCGCGGCCGGGTTCCGCTCGGGTTCTTCCGGCCCGAGACCAGCGCGTTCCAGGCCGCTGAGGATCAGCGGCAGCTTGCCGGAGCGGCGGAACAGGCGCTGCTCCGCGACTGGCATGAAGCTCGGAACTTGGGCGAGCAGCTGGGTCGCCGCCGCGCGCGCCTCGTCGATCCGGCCGAGATGTGCCAGCGCGCAAGCGAGCGGGCGGTAGCTCGGGGCGAAGCTCGGATTGTTGAGCAGGGCACGTTGCGCCCAGGTCACGGCCTCCTCGAACTCCTCGAGCAGCAGATGCGCATAGGCGAGGCCCGCCTGCATGCGAAAGCGCGTCGTCTCGCCGGGGCTGAGCCGCAAGGCCTGGTCGAAGTCGCCGATCGCGTCTTCGGCCTGCCCGAGATAGCAGCGGACCCAGCCGGCCTGCGTGAGCGCGAGGGAGCTGTTCGGGTTGAGCGCGATCGAGCGGTCGAGCAGGACGAGGCCTTGCTCGAGCTCGTCGGCGAGGCAGGCCAGCGCATAACCCGACATGGCGAGCACTTCGGGATCGTCGGGGCCATGCTCCAGGGCGGTGCGCGCGAGCTCGATCCCACGCCGCTCCTCCGCCGCGACGTCCTCTCCCCATTCGTGCGTCATGCGCCGTGCGTGGGCCCAGGCGCCGAGAGCGGCTGCCACCGCATAGTGCGGATCGAGCCGCAACGCCTGCTCCACGAACGCGAGCGCGCGGTTGCTGCCGCTGCGGGTCATCTCGCGTTGGGCCGCCAGCGCCCGCAGATAGAGGTCGTAGGCATCGAGACTGTCCGGCCGCTTGCTGCGGGTGCGCGCCAGCTCGGCCGCGAAGAGATGCGGCGCAATCGCTCCGGTCACACTCGCGGTCACTTGATCCTGCAGCTGGAACACGTCCGAGAGGTCGCCGTCATAGCGGTCCGCCCACAGATGCCCGCCGCTCGTCGCGTCGATCAGCTGCCCCGCGATGCGCAGCCGTGCACCGGCACGTCGCACGCTGCCGTCGAGAAGATACTGGACGCCGAGCTCCTGCCCGATCTGCCGCACGTCCATCGAGCGCTCCCGATAGAGGAAGCTCGAGTTGCGCGCGATCACGCGCAGGCGCGGCACGCGCGAGAGCGCCATCGTGAGATCCTCGACGATGCCGTCGGCAAAATACTGCTGGTCCCCGCCCGGGCTCAGATCCGTGAAGGGCAGCACCGCGATCGAGGGGAGCAACGAGTCGGGCTCGCGCACAGGATGGGCCGCGCCGGCCGTGTCGTCCCTCGCGGGCGCGAGCAGGGTGAGCCCGGTGTGGCCCTCCACGACCGCGAGCGTCTTGTCCGAGAAGAGCCCGATCAGCAGTTTGTCGACGGTCGATTTGCCGAGCTTGGTCTCGAACGCGAACTGCTCACGCGAAATGCGCTCGCGGGCCAGGTAGTCACGGATAGCCGCCGCTATGCGCTTCCGGTCGTCCATATGCTCCCCGCAACGCCGCGCTCCTCTGCGCGTCACGCTCCCTTTCGATAGACGATCTCGGCGAGAGCGCCGCCACGGCCCAGCGGAGTAATGCGCAGCGCCGTGATGCGGTTGCGGTGCTTGCGCATCACCCGGAAGCGGAAGCCGTGGAACGTGAAGTTCTGTCCTGCTTCGGGAATGAGCTGCGCCTCGTGGATCACGAGGCCCGCGATCGTCGTCGCATTGTCATCCGGCAGCTGCCACTCCATGGCGCGGTTGAGATCGCGGATCGGCACCGCGCCGTCCACATTGACCGAGCCGTCCGGCTGCGGCCAGACGCCCGCGACCGCCACGTCGTGCTCGTCCGAGATGTCGCCGACGATCTCCTCGAGAATGTCCTCCAGGGTGACGAGCCCCATCACCTCGCCATACTCGTCGACCACCAGCGCGAACGGCGTCTTGCGGCGACGGAACGCCTTGAGCTGTTCCGAGAGCGGCCGCATCTCCGGCACGAACCAGGGCGGTCGCGTGATCTTGGCGACGTCGATGCGCGTGAGCTCGCCGTCGACGGCGCGGAGCTCGCGCAGCAGGTCCTTGGCGTGCAGGATGCCCGTGATGTTCTCGGGCTTCTCGCGCCACAGCGGCAGCCGCGTCACCGGCGCCGCCAGCACGGCGGCGACGAACTCCTCGGGCGGCAGATCGGCGCAGACCGAGATCATCTCGGTGCGGTGGATCATCACGTCCGAGACCACGAGATCGCGCAGATCGAGCAGGCCGCCGAACATGTCGCGGTCGTGCTTCTCGACGCTGCCTTCATGGTGCAACAAGTCGACTGCGCCGCGCAGCTCCTCGTGCGCCGAGAGGATCGGCTGATGCGCGCCGATATGCACCCCGAACAGGCGGAGGATTCCGCGCACCAGCGCCTCGATGCTCATCAGCACCGGCCCGAAGATCCTGACCAGCAGGGCGATCGGCCGCGCCGCCAGCAGCGCGACCCGATCCGGCGCGTTGATCGCGACGGTCTTCGGCAAGATCTCGGTGAACACCACCACGACGACGGTCATCACCACGGTCGCGTAGATCACGCCGACATCGCCGAACCACGCCAGCAGCAGCCCGGTCGCCATGGCGGAGGCCGCAATGTTCACGGCATTGTTGCCGAACAGGATCGCGCCCAGCAAACGCTCGCGCACCAGCATCAGCCGATTGACAATGGCGGCGCTGCGGCTGCCCTTGTTTTCGAGCCGCAGCATACGGGCACGCGAGAAAGCCGTGAGCGCGGTCTCGCTGCCCGAGAAGAGAAAAGACAGGATCAGGCAGATGAAGATGCCGAACAGCGCCAGCCAGTCTTCGTTCGTCATGTCTCGGCGAGCTTCTCGGTCAGGAAGGCGCGCACGTCGGCCGCATCGACATCGGGTGCGACGAAGCTCTCTCCGATCGCGCGGTTCAGGATGAAGGTGAGCTTGCCGCCGCGCACCTTCTTGTCCTGAGCGATCAGGTCCATGAGCCCGTCTACCCCCGGGAGCTGGCCCGGAATATCGGCGATGCGGGTCGGCAGGCCGACCTCGCGCAAGTGGCGCGTGACGCGTTCGGTCGCGGCCGCGTCGATGAGACCGCGCCGGGCCGAGAACGCGAAGGCGAGCACCATGCCGATGGCGACGGACTCGCCGTGCAGCAGCCGCTGCGAGAAGCCGGCGCCCGCCTCCAGCGCATGTCCGAACGTATGGCCGAGATTGAGCAGCGCGCGGTCGCCATGCTCGCGCTCGTCACGCGCGACGATCGCGGCCTTCATGCGGCAGCTGGTGGCGACCGCATGGTCGCGCGCCGCGCCGCCCGCGAACACCTCGCGCCAGTTCGCCTCCAGCCAGCCGAAGAAGCCCGCATCGCCGAGCAGGCCGTATTTGGCGACCTCGGCGTAACCGGCGCGCATGTCGCGCGGCGGCAGCGTGTCGAGCAGTGCCGTGTCGGCGATCACCAGGATCGGCTGGTGGAAGGCGCCGATCAGGTTCTTGCCTTGCGCCGCGTTGATGCCGGTCTTGCCCCCGACCGAGGAGTCGACTTGCGCCAGCAAGGTGGTCGGCACCTGCACGACGTCGACGCCGCGCCGCACGATCGCGGCCGCGAAACCCGCGAGATCGCCGACGACACCGCCGCCCAGCGCCAGCACCAGATGGCTGCGCTCGATCCGCGCCGCGAGGATTTCGTCACAGACACGTTCCAGCACGCGCCAGCTCTTGCTTGCTTCGCCCGCGCGCACCGTGACCGGCACCGCGCGCAGACCCGCCGCGCCGAGCACCTCCTGCACGTTCGCGAGATGATGACGCGCCACCGCCTCGTCCGTGACCAGGGCGACAGCCGCACCGGGCCGCAGGCTCGCGATGCGCGTGCCGAGGTCGGCCACGGTGCCGCGGCCGATCACGATGTCATAGCGGCGCGTGCCGAGCGCGACCTCGACCACCTGCGCGCCGGACCGCATCGCCGCCGTCATCATCCTGCATTCTCCTCGGCATTGTTCAGGCCTTGCTTCTTCACGCCGTCATGCGCGATGCCGAAGCGCTGCGCCAGGACGTCGATCATCTCGTTGACGATCGTCTCGTGCGGCACGTCGCGCGACATGACGGTCACGTCGGCCTCGGCGTAGACCGGGTAGCGCTCGTCGATCAGGTGCTTCAGCCGCTCGGCGGGATCGCCCTGCAGCATCGGCCGGTCGGCCGAGCGGCGCCTCACCCGGCGCACCAGCACCTCGAACTCGGCCTTGAGCCACACCGACACGCCGTTGCGGCGGATGGCGGCGCGCGTATCCGGGTTCATGAACGAGCCGCCACCGGTCGCCAGCACCTGCGGCCCATGATCGAGCAGGCGCGCGATCACCCGCGCCTCGCCGGAACGGAAATAAGGCTCGCCATGGGTCGCGAAGATCTCCGGGATCGACATGCCGGCCGCCGCCTCGATCTCGGAATCCGCATCGACGAAGGTTAACCCTAACCGGCTCGCCAGACGCCGCCCGATCGAGGACTTGCCCGCCCCCATCATCCCGACGAGCACGATCGACCGCTGCTCCAACGCCGCGACCAGCTCGGCTTCCGAGGCCGATACGGTCGTATGTTGCGCAGCAGACTCGCGCATGAAATGGCTTCCCCTCGGTGCCGGGGTGTTACACCTCGGGACCCGCGTCGGTATAGCCTGTGCCGGGAGCCCTTGCCAGTTGCAGCGGAACGTGATCCCTAAGGGTCACTTGGCTGTCCGACGGGGGTGTTAAGGTTTTCCGGAACCCGGCGGCGACATGGCCGTTGTGGAACGTCGCGATGCCTAGTCTGATCCGTTTGTTAATGGTGTTGGGTCTCTTGGGTGGCTTCGGTTACGGAGCCATGTTTGCGCTCGCGACCTTTGTCGAGCCGAAGCAGCGCGACATGACGATTTCGATCCCGGCCAACAAGCTCAACAAGGCGAACTGAGCCCCCGGCATGGCCCGGGCTGCGGACCAGCGCCTGATCGATCTCTTCCTCGACATGCTGGCGGCGGAGCGCGGCGCTGCGCTCAACACGCTCGACGCCTATCGGCGTGACCTCGCGGATTTCGCGGAGCATCTCACGGATCACGGACGCGCCGTCGCGGACGCGAGCAGCGACGAGGTGCGCGGCTATCTCGCGGCACTCTCCGACCGCGGCTTCTCGACCGCGTCAGTGGCGCGCCGGCTCTCGGCCGTGCGTCAGCTCTATCGCTTCCTCTATGCGGAAGGACATCGCGGCGACGATCCGGCGGCTGTGATCGAAGGCCCGAAGCGCGGCCGCGCGCTGCCGAAGGTGCTCACCATCGCGGACGTCGACCGCCTGCTCGACAATGCGCGAAGCGGGGCCACCGGCGAGCGTCCGCTCGGCGAGCGTCTGCGTGCCGCGCGCCTCACGTGCCTGCTCGAAGTGCTCTACGCGACCGGGCTGCGCGTCTCCGAGCTGGTCACGCTGCCCGCCTCCGCGGCACGCCGCGACGAGCGCGTGCTCATCGTGCGCGGCAAGGGCGGCCGCGAGCGGCTGGTGCCGCTGAACGATTCGGCGAAGCGCGCGATGCGCGACTATCTCGACCTGCGCCGCGAGGCCGGCGTGGCCGAAGGTTCCAAGTGGCTGTTCCCCTCCTTCGGCGAGAGCGGCCATCTCACGCGCCAGCACTTCGCGCGCGACCTCAAGACACTCGCGGCCCGCTCGGGCCTCAGGCCCGCCCAAGTGAGCCCGCACGTGCTGCGCCACGCCTTCGCGAGCCATCTGCTGCAGAACGGCGCCGATCTGCGCTCGGTCCAGACGCTGCTCGGCCACGCCGATATCTCGACCACGCAGATCTACACGCACGTGCTTGAGGAGCGCCTGAAGAGCCTGGTGCGAGACCTGCATCCTCTGGCGGAGGATTGAGTTCTCACCTATGTCCGGAATTCTTGACTCGCCTGCCCGCGCAGGCGAGTTTCCCACCGCGCCCTGACGGGACGTCAATACCTCCAGCCATTGAGGCGCGATGCGCAGCTACCTCGATTTCGAAAAGCCGGTTGCCGAGCTTGAGGCGAAGGTCGAGGAACTGCGCGCGATTGGCGAGGGCGGCGATAGCGGCGCCATCCCAGAGGAGATCACGCGCCTGGAAGCCAAGTCCGCGCAGGCGCTCAAGGAACTCTACGCCAACCTCACGCCGTGGCAGAAAACGCAGGTCGCGCGCCATCCGCAGCGACCGCACTGCCTCGACTACGTCAACGGCCTGATCACCGACTTCACTCCGCTTGCGGGTGACCGCAAGTTCTCGGACGACGAGGCGCTGGTCGGCGGCTTCGGCCGCTTCCAGGGCGAGAGCGTCTGCATCATCGGCCATGAGAAAGGCTCCACCACCGAGAGCCGGCTCAAGCACAATTTCGGCATGGCGCGCCCCGAGGGCTATCGCAAGGCCGTGCGCCTCATGGAGATGGCGGACCGTTTCGAGATCCCGGTGATTGCGCTTGTCGATACGGCCGGCGCCTATCCGGGCATCGGCGCCGAGGAGCGCGGGCAGGCCGAAGCGATCGCGCGCTCCACCGAGGCTTGTCTCGCGCTCGGCGTGCCGAATGTGGCGCTCGTGCTCGGCGAAGGCGGATCGGGCGGCGCCATCGCGATCGCGACTGCGAATCGCGTGCTGATGCTCGAGCACGCGATCTACAGCGTGATCTCGCCCGAGGGCGCGGCCTCGATCCTCTGGCGCGACACCACCAAGGCGCAGGAAGCCGCCACCAATATGCGGATCACGGCGCAGGACCTGCAGCGGTTCGGCGTCATCGATGAGATCGTCGCGGAGCCGGTCGGCGGCGCCCACCGCGACCCGGCCAGCGCCATCGAGGCGGCCGGAACCGCCATCGCGGCCGCCCTCACGCAGCTCGGGAACCTGGACCGGGATGCGATTCGCCGCCACCGCCGCGACAAGTTCCTGGCCATTGGCCGGGCCCTCTAGCGCTCAGTTTTCAAAGCAGAATCGCCTTTTTGTCAGGGCCCAGGCGGGCGGCTTGACCCGATTTACCATTCATTCACCATACTGGCTCAGGAAAGAGGGGTCCGGCACAGCCCTGCCTTGCGATTGCCGCATCTTTTAAGGATAACGATCATTCAATTCGGGTTCGGGATCAGTGGGATCAGGACGTTCCTGGGTCGGGGAGTAGCGCGTTGAAATTCGGCAAGGCTCGCGTCCGCGCGGCTATGGCATCGGCGGCGCTCGTGGCGTTGGTGGCTCTCGCGGGCTGCCAGACCGATCAGCTGCAATCCGGCAAGCATCTCAAGGAGCTCTCTCCGCAGATGCTCGCCGAGCTGCAGAAGAAGAACATGCCGAAGGAGTCGCCCATCCTGGTGCGGCTCTTCAAGGAAGAGTCCGAGCTGGAAGTCTGGAAGCAGGACAACAGCGGCCGCTACGCACTCCTGAAGACCTATCCGATCTGCCGCTGGTCGGGCGAGCTCGGCCCGAAGGTCAAGGAAGGCGACCGCCAGGCGCCCGAGGGGTTCTACACGATCACCCCGGCGCAAATGAATCCGAACTCCTCGTATTATCTCTCGTTCAACATGGGCTATCCGAACGCCTTCGATCGGGCCCATGGGCGCACCGGCGCGCATCTGATGGTGCACGGCGACTGCTCGTCGCGCGGCTGCTACGCGATGACCAATGACCAGATCGAGGAGATCTACGCGCTCGGCCGCGAGTCCTTCTTCGGCGGTCAGAAGGCCTTCCAGGTGCAAGCCTATCCGTTCCGCATGACGGCGCAGAACTTCGCGCGTCATCGCAACAATCCGAACATCCCCTTCTGGAAGATGCTGAAGGAAGGCAACGACCACTTCGAGGTGACGGGCCTCGAGCCAAAGGTGGACGTCTGCGAGAAGCGCTACGTGTTCAACGCCGAGCCGAACGCGACGCCGATCCCTTCGAAGTTCAATCCGACCGGCAAGTGCCCCGCCTATCATGTGCCTGACGACGTCGTGGCCGAGGTCACGAACAAGCAGCGCAGCGACGAGCACAAGATCGCGGAGCTGAGCTCCTCGGTGCGCGCGGCGCCGATCCGCACCGGCGTGGACGGCGGCATGCACAAGAGCTTCCTCGCCAAGCTGCGCACCCAGGAAGTGCGCGAGCCCGACGGCACCGTCCGCTATGTGGTCGATGCCACCGCGGCGAGCTCGCTCGGCTCCTACGTGAATCCGCCGCAGCCCGCGGCCGAGCCGATCGTGACCGCCACGGCGCCGGCGCGTCCGGCCGCTCAGCCGACGCAGGTCGCGCAGCCGAAGAGCGCGCCGAGCCAGAGCATGGCGCTCGCCTCGACGGAATCGAAGCCGGCCGAGTCGCGTTCCGGCAGCATGTTCTCAGGGATCAGCTCTTCGGTCGGCCGCCTGTTCGGCCGCGGCGAGGATCCCAAGCCCGCTCCCGTGCAGGCCGCCGCGCCCGTGCCGACGCCGCGCCCCGCGCCAAAGCAGGTCGCGGCTCCGGCCCCGCAGAAGCCGGGGC
>JAEYAU010000287.1 GCA_023404705.1 Pseudomonadota bacterium | reverse complement strand
CGCCCTGGTCCTCGCCGATTGGCTCGGGCGGGGCGCCGCGCGGCGCTTGCATGGAGTGTGATCCATGCTGAGCGTCGACGTGACGAAGAAGATCGGCGACTTCAACATCGCGGCGAAGTTCGAGGTGCCGAGCGGCGCGACGGTGCTGTTCGGTCCGTCGGGCTCGGGCAAGACCTCGATCGTCAACATGATCGCGGGCCTGATCACGCCGGATAGCGGGCGCATCATGTGCCGCGGCCGGCTGATTTTCGACTCGAAGGAGCGGATCAACCAGCCGCCCCATCAGCGCTGCTTCGGCTATGTGTTCCAGGACGGGCGGCTGTTTCCGCACATGTCGGTGGCGAAGAATCTCGACTACGGGCGCAAGCGCCTGGGTCTGCCGCGCGACCGAGCGGCGCACGAGCGCATCATCGACATGCTTGACATCGGCCACCTGACGCACCGGCGGCCCGGCACACTGTCGGGCGGCGAGCGCCAGCGGGTCGCGATCGGGCGCGCGCTGCTGATGAACCCGCAGCTGCTGCTGCTCGACGAGCCGCTCGCCTCGCTCGACGCGGCGCGCAAGCGCGAGATCATGCCGTACCTCATCCGGCTGCGTGACGACACCGGCATCCCGATGGTCTATGTCAGCCACCACGCGGCCGAGGTGCGGCGCATCGCGACCGCCGTGGTGCGCATCGAGGCCGGGCGCGTGATCGGCATCGGCGGAACGGATCTGATCGAAGGGGCGAACGCGGACGGGCTGGAGGGCTGATGTTCCCGGCCGAGCGCATCGTGTGTCTCACCGAGGAGACCGTCGAGACGCTCTATCTGCTCGGCGAGGAAGAGCGCATCGTCGGTGTCTCAGGCTACGCCGTGCGGCCCGCGCGCGTGCGCCGCGAGAAGCCGCGCGTCTCCGCCTTCATCTCGGCGGACGTGGACAAGATCCTCGCGCTCGCGCCCGACCTGGTGCTCACGTTCTCGGACTTGCAGGCCGACATCGTTGCCGAGCTGGTCCGCCGCGGCGTCGCGGTGCACGCCTTCAACCAGCGCGATGTGGCCGGCATCTTCGCGATGATCCGCACGCTCGGCGCGCTGGTCGGCGCGGCCGAGAAGGCACAGGCGCTGACGCGTTCGCTGGAAGAGCGGCTCGCGGCGGTGCGTGCGGAGGCCGCGCGCTTGCCGCGCCGGCCGCGTGTCTATTTCGAGGAATGGGACGAGCCGATGATCTCTGGGATCAAATGGGTCTCGGAATTGATCGAGAGCGCGGGCGGCATCGAAGCGTTCCCCGAGCTTTCCGCGGGCAAGAGCGCGAAGGACCGCTTCGTCACGACCGAACAGGTGATCGCGGCCGCGCCCGACATCATCATCGGTTCGTGGTGCGGCAAGAAGTTCGTGCCCGCGAAAGTGACCGCCCGGCCAGGCTTTGCCGCGATTCCTGCGGTGCGCGACGGCGAGCTGCACGAGATCAAGTCGCCGCTGATCCTGCAGCCGGGTCCGGCCGCGCTGACGGACGGCCTCGATGCGATCGTGGAGATCATTCGGAACTGGGCCCGTAGGGTGCGCTAAGCGCGCGCCGAGGCGTCGAGAGATGACACAGAGTCGAGCGCGCGTGCGCACGCGGATCGAGGCCGAGACCAATCGATATTCACGGGCTGCTTAGCGCACCCTACGAAGATTCCGCCGTCCGCAAGATCCCCCGCTTCGGCGCGAAGAGGAACGCCGCGATGAAGAACAGCGTCTGGATCAGCACGATGCAGGCGCCGGTGGCGCCATCGATGTGGAAGCTGACGATGGTGCCGGCCGCGGCCGAGACCATGGCGACGGCGGTGGCGATCACCAGCATGCGCTCGAAGGAGTCGGTGAGCAGATAGGCCGTGGCGCCGGGGCCGATCAGCATCGCGATCACCAGGATGATGCCGACCGCCTTGAGCGACGCCACGATGGTGAGCGAGAGCAGGATGAGAAGGCCGTAGTGCAAGAGGCCGAGCGGCAGGCCGATCGAGCGCGCGTGGTTCGGATCGAAGCAATAGAGCAGCAGGTCGCGGCGCTTGATGAGGACAACCGTGAGCGTGAAGCCCGCGACGATGGCGGTCTCAATCAGATCCCGCGCCGTGACGCCGAGGACGTTACCGAACAGGATGTGATTGAGGTGCTGGTCGGTCTCCACCTTGGTGAAGATGACGAGACCGAGGCCGAACATGCCCGAGAAGACGACACCCATCACGGTGTCCTCCTTCACGCGGCTGTTCTCCTTCAGGTATCCGGTGAAGAGCGCGCAGGCGAGGCCGGCCACGAAGGCGCCGACCGCGAGCGGCAGGCCGAGCACGAAGGCGATGACGATGCCGGGCAGCACCGCGTGCGAGATGGCATCGCCCATCAGCGACCAGCCCTTGAGCACCAGGTAGCAGGAGAGCACCGCGCAGACGGCGGCGACCAGCAGCGAGACGACGAGCGCGCGTTGCATGAACGGATAGGCGAGCGGCGCCGCGAACCAGTCGATCAGGCTCATGACGCCGCCTCGCTGACCGTGAGGCGCGCCCTTCGGCGTGCCGCGAGCACGCCGTGCTGGGGCGCGAAGAAGAAGGCGAGCAGGAAGAGCAGCGTCTGCAGCGTGACGATGACACCGCCGGTGGCGCCGTCGAGGAAGTAGCTGAGATAGGCGCCGACGAAGCTCGTGACGATGCCCATCGCGATGCTGATCAGCACCAGCAGGCCGAAGCGGTCGGTGAGCAGATAAGCGGTGGCGCCGGGCGTCACCACCATGGCGATGACCAGGCAGGCGCCGACCGTCTGCAGCGCCGCGACCGTGCAGGCGCTCAGCACCGTGAAGAAGATGATCTTGAGGAGCCCGGTGTTGATGCCGATCGAGCGGGCGTGGCTCTCGTCGAAGAAGGTCACCATCAGGTCCTTCCAGATGAAGGCCATGACGACCGCCGAGACGCCGGCGATGATCGCGACCTGCACGACGTCCTCGTCGGCGATCGCCAGGATGTTGCCGAGCACGATGGTCTGGATGCTGACCGAGGTCGGCCAGATCGATGCCATCAGCAGGCCGAGCGCGAACAGCGCCGTGAAGACGAGGCCGATGACCGCGTCCTCACGCAGGCGCGACTTCTGCTTCACGAAGGTCATCGCCAGCGAGGCGAGAATGCCAGCGAAGAAGGCGCCGATCGCGAAGGGCGCACCGAGGATGTAGGCGCCGGCGACGCCCGGCACGATCGAATGGCCTAGGGCGTCGCCCATCAGCGACCAGCCCTTCAGCATCAGATAGGCCGAGAGAAAGGCGCAGACGCCGCCGACCAGCGCGCTCACCCACATGGCCTTGAGCATGTAGGAATAGCTGAACGGCACCAGCAGCTCGGAGAAGAACTCGCTCATTTGCCGCTCGGCCCGACGTTGCCATTCGGGTCCTGACGCCGGCTCGCCTTGTCGCCGTAGAAGACCAGCGGGCGCTCGTCGTCGGTCAGCACGGAGAGGCTGCGTGCATCGTCATCGTCGTGCAGGTCGCGGCCGCCGAGGCGGAAGTCGCGCAGTACGCCGCCGAAGGCGCGTTCGAGATTGGTGCGCGTGAACACCTCGCTGGTGGGGCCGGCCGCGAGCACCGTACGGTTGATCAGCACGACGCGATCGCAGAAGTCCGGCACGCTGCCGAGATTGTGGGTCGAGACCAGCATGAGGTGGCCGGAGGCGCGCAGCTCGCGCAGCAGGCCGATGATGGCGCTCTCGGTCTTCACGTCGACGCCCGTGAAGGGCTCGTCGAGCAGGATGATGCGGCCCTCCTGGGCGAGGGAGCGGGCGAGGAACACGCGCTTCTTCTGCCCGCCGCTGAGCTCGCCGATCTGGCGCTTGCGATACTCGCTCATGCCGACACGCTCGAGCGCCTCGTCGACCTTGTAGCGGTCGGCGCGCGAGGGCATGCGCAGGAAGTTCATGTGGCCGTAGCGGCCCATCATGACGACCTGCTCGACCAGCACGGGGAAATTCCAGTCGATGTCCTCGCTCTGCGGCACATAGGCCACGATGTTCTTCTTCAGCGCGATCTCGACCGGCATGCCGCAGAGCCGCACTTCGCCCGCGGAGGGTTTCACGAAGCCCATGATTGCCTTGAAGATCGTCGACTTGCCGCTGCCGTTGACGCCGACCAGCGCGCAGATGGTGCCGGGATCGAGCTCGAAGGAGGCATCGCGCACGGCCGTGAAGCCGTTTGGATAGGTGACGCTCAGGTCGCGAACCGAGATGCTCGCGCCGAGCGCGGCATTCGGCACGACGCGCGGCTCGACCAAACTGTTCATTCGAAGAATCCATTCATGCGCCGAAGCCTTTCACGATGGTCTCCACCGTTACGCGCAGGAGATCGAGATAGGTCGGCACCGGGCCGTCCTTCTCGCTGAGCGAGTCCACGTAAAGCACGCCGCCGTAGCGCGCGCCGGTCTCCTTGGCGACCTGCTTGGCGGCGCGGTCCGAGATCGTGCTCTCGCTGAACACCACCGGGATCTTGTTCGTGCGCACGAGGTCGATGACCTTGCGCACCTGCCGCGGCGTGCCCTGCTCGTCCGCATTGATGGGCCAGAGATAGGCCTCCTTCATCTTGTAGTCGCGGATCAGGTAGCTGAAGGCGCCTTCGCTCGAGACGAGCCAGCGCTGCGCCTCCGGGATCGCCTCGAAGCGCTTGCGCAGCGGCTCGTCGAGCGCCTTGATCTTCGCCGCGTAAGCCGCGGCATTGCGATTGTAGGCCTCGGCGTTCCTGGCGTCGTATTTCACCAGCGCCTTGCGGATGTTCTCGACATAGATCAGCGCGTTCGAGGGCGACATCCAGGCGTGCGGATTGGGCTTGCCGTTGTAGGGGCCCTCGGTGATGCCCATGGGCTCGATGCCCTCGGTGACGACGACGCTCGGCACTTCCTTCACGTTCTCGAAGAACTTCTCGAACCAGCGCTCGAGATTGAAGCCGTTCCACAGCACGAGGTCGGCCTGCTGCGCGCGCACGATGTCGCCCGGTGTCGGCTGATAATCATGGATCTCGGCGCCCGGCTTGGTGATCGACTCGACCACCGCGGCCTCGCCCGCGACATTCTGCGCGATGTCGCGGATCACCGTGAAAGTCGTGACCACGCGGAATTTCTTGTCCTGCGCGGCGGCCGGCCCCGCGAGCGCGAGGCCCGCAAGCACCGCCGCGAACCCACCGAGCCAGAGGCGCTTCGACACCAGCTTCATCTCTCGCTCCTCGCTGAGGCCATCGCGCCTCCTTTCTCATTGTGCAAATGCAAATGAGTTGCAGTTAGAGTGACGGAGTTCCCGCTTGCTGTCAAGTTTGTTGCGAATCACTCGCAACAAGCTGTGAACTTGTTGGGAGATCAATGCGATAAGACTCCACGGCGGAGGCGGGCTTGCCGGGTCTCCGCCGTTTCGAGCAATAACGTGGGCGGGCCGCTTTCGTTGCGGCAGACCTACCGCAGCGGCGCCAGGGCGGCCGCCATGTAGTCGAGCGCCGCGACCAGGGCGGCACCGCCGCACATGGTGTAGCGGGTCGGCAGCGCGACGCGGCGCTCCGCCGGATAGCGCGCGGCGAGTGCGGGGTGCGTGAGATAGAGCGCGCCCTGATCCTGAGGCTCGGCGGGCGGGTCCTTGAGAAACACCACGTCGGGAGAGAGCAGCAGCAGCCGCTCGAGGGGCATGAAGCCGCCATAGCCGCGCGGGCTGCCGGGTGGCGGTGTCAGCCCGGCGGCCGCGATCAGCGCGGCGACGAGGCTGTTCGGCCCCTGCGTATAGCCGCCGCGCTCGACCACCAGCGCGGTCTTCGCGCGCGGCGGCGGCAGCG
>JAEYAU010000153.1 GCA_023404705.1 Pseudomonadota bacterium | reverse complement strand
CCCTAGCCAAGCTGACTGGCAGGTCGGTCGTAGTGCCGCCGGTCGTTGGTTCCCGTATCCGCCCGGGAGCCCGGTTGACAGCCGGAGCCCGCAGGGACCGCGCCCCGGCTCCATCAAACGCGTCACCGGTTGACGCCCCTTGCGAGCCAGGATGCCACGAGTCTGCACAAGTGCGGCGCTAATGCAAGAGGCGTTTCTGGAAAACAGAAATAAAATTTGAAGTCCGCAGCCCGCATGAGCGAAGCGACATGCGGGAACGGCCGCCACCGGATCTCGCGGCGCTCATCCGGGCTACGGGCTAGAACCGCACCTCGACGCCCAGCGTGCCGCCGTGCGAGGTGAAATTGCGCCGGAAGCGGCCGTCGTAGAGCGCATAGAGCCGCACGACCTCGGCGAAGCGCACCGAGGCGCTCGCGCCGGCGTCGAGGCCGAAGTGGCTTTCACCGACTCCGACGAACGTGGCCGGCGGCGCGCCGCCGCCCGTGACGCTTGCGACGGGGAGGTCCTGGTCGAGAATCTCGACGGCACGCGCATAACCCGAGAGATCGTACATCGTCGTGGTGCGCGCCCAGCTGTGGCCGATCTCGACCCCCGCGAGTCCGCGCACGCGCCAGCTCGACTGCGCCGCGACCGTCACGGGATTGGGAATGCCCGTCTCCGTGAAAGCATCGGCCTCGGTGCGCTGCCAGTCGAAGCCGATCTTCGGAATGATGCGGCCGTCGCCGACCGGGATGTAGTAGCCGAGCTCCGCGATCGTGCCCCAGAGCCGCGCGCGATAATCCGCGAAAGCGACGCCCGGGACGCCGAGGAAGATGGAGGTCGCGTTGCGCGTCTCGATGTCGCCGCGGCCGTGGATGGCGGCGAGGCCGAGCGTCCAGGCGCCGTACTCGATGGTCGCGTTGACGCCGACCTGCGTCAGCGCGATGCGGCCCGTCACGGGCAGGCCGTTCATCTGGATGTCGGTCCAGCCCTGATCCACCGCGAGCCCGAGCATCACGCCGGGCGCGACGGTCGCCGCGATGCCGGCGACGCCGCCCCAGGTGCGGCGCGAGTCGCCCGGCACGCCATTGGTGTCGCTCATATGCGAGCGCAGGCCATAGCCTTCCGCCCAGGTGCGGAAGCGCCGCTCGACCTGCGCGGACGGCGCGCCGCCGCCGCCGGGGTTCTTCGTCGCGGCGTTGCCGTAGCCCGTCTCGTCCTCGATGCGGCGCAGGAAGCGCGTGCCGAGATCGAACAGCGCGGAGGGCGCCGTGAGATAGATGTTCGCGTCGGACGGATCGATGCGCGGCAGGAGTTGCGCGGTGGCGGGTGCGATCGCGGCGAGAGAGAAGAGCGCAACGCATGACAGCGTTGCGAACGCCGTCGACGTTCGCCTCGTCACCGCCACGAGGTCCCCTCTGCTCATCTCTCGCCCGCGTCACGCGCGGCTGCTCGGCGCCGGAACGTGATGCTGAATCCCCTTGCGAAGCATGCCTGTGTCGAATTTTTCCGGAATTGCGCGCGCCGTCAATCATTCTGCGCGTTGCTCGCGCAAACAACACGCGGCGCGTGGCGCGCAGGACACAACCATTCGGCGTTGCGCCGTCGCAGAGCCATCCTGTGGCCGCAATTTTCATGTTTTCTGGCCATGCAATCGGATTTTGGCTGCTTTCGTCCGTCTTGCGTTCTTCAGGGGGCGCACTCGCTTCGATTCCTCCAAAACCCGGCTTGTGGCGTGGCGGGCAAGAGGCCGGCTCGCGTCGACTTGAACTTGAGAAGGTGGGAGAAGGACGATGCAAAAGGGCACCGTCAAATGGTTCAACCCGACCAAGGGTTACGGGTTCATCAAGCCGTCGGCCGGGGATAAGGACGTGTTCGTCCACATCTCGGCTGTCGAGCGCGCTGGTCTCAGCACGCTCAACGAAGGCCAGACGATCGAGTTCGAGCTCGTCACAAACCGCGGCAGGACTTCCGCGGAGAACATCAGGGTCTCCTAAGACCACGATTTTCCAAATGACGGGTTCAGCCCGTAACCCCCGGTTCTCCGCCGGGGGTTTTTTATTTGCATTTGCGCGATCTCGCGATGCGCTCACCGCTGCTGCGTCAACCACACGCGACGCGAGGCTTTTCTCAAGCGTCATCCCGGCCAAGCGAGCGTGTGCGAAGCACGCGCGAGTGCGAGCCGGGATCCATAACCCCTGCATTTCCGCATCTTGACCACCGGGGTTATGGATCCCGGCTCTCGCTTCGCTCGGCCGGGATGACGCCCAGTTACCGGTTCTCGCCCAGTGCCGTTACGCGGCGAGCTTCTCGAGCAGCGAGTCGACCGAGCGCTGCAGGTTCTCGACGTCGCTCGTCAGATCCTGCGCCAGCGCATCGAGCTTGTCCGCGAGAGTGCCGGTCTCGGCCGCGACCTTCGGCACTTCCGACACCGACGACGTCACCTGGTTGGTGCCGCTCGAGGCGCGCTCGACGCTTTCGCTGATCTGCGAGGTCACGGCGTTCTGCTGCTCGACCGCGCTCGCGATCGAAGCCGTGATGCCGTTGATGTTGCCGATCGTGTGCGTGATATCGGTCACGGCGTGGATCATCTCGTCGGAGGCCGCACGGATCGAGCTCACCTGGCGGTCGATCTCCTCGGTCGCCTTGGCGGTCTGTGTCGCGAGCGCCTTCACCTCCTGCGCGACCACCGCGAAACCCTTGCCGGCTTCGCCTGCGCGCGCCGCCTCGATGGTGGCATTGAGCGCGAGCAGGTTGGTCTGCGCCGCGATCGAGGCAATCAGGCCGGCGATCTGTCCGATCTGCTGCGTGTTGGCGGCGAGCTGCTCAGCCCGGCGCTGCGCCTCGGCGGTGCGGCTCGAGGCCTCGTCGGTGATCACGGCGACCTGGGAGGCCTGGCCCGAGATCTCGTTGATCGAGGCCGCAAGCTCGTGCACGGCGCCTGCGACCGCGGTGATGTTCTGGGCGGTCTGGCTGAGCTCGCCGACCACCGCATTGGCCTGGTCGCTGGTGCGTGCCGCGTTGGCGGCGACCGACGAGGTCGCGCCCCGCATCACCTGGGTCGACTGCATCAGCCGCCCGGCGACGCCCGCGACCGAGCCGCGGATCTCCTCGGCGACGCCGGCGAGCGCCGCGCGCTGGCTCTGGCGGATCGCGTCCTCGCGCTCCGCGCTGTTCGCCTGAGTCAATTCGCCGATCGTGTGATCGCGGAAGCGCGCGATCGCGCGCGCCATGTCGGCAATCTCGTCGTGGCCGTCCGCATGCGGCACGGCCGCCTTCATGTCGCCTTCGGTGAGCGCATCGACGCCCGCCACGAGCCCGCGGATTGCGCCGATGATCGAGCGCGACAGCGAGAACGCGAACAGCAGCGCCAGCAGCGTGGCACCGAGCGAGACGCCGAGGGCACCCCACAGCTTGGTGCGGAAGCCGTCGATGCGCACATCGAGCAGGCGCTCCAGCTCTTTCGCGGAGACCCCCCAGAACGCATCCGCGCTCGCCTGCACGGCATCGTGCTGCGCCTTGAGACGCGCGAGATCGAGCTTGGCGCGGTCGTCGCCGCGCAGCACCACGGCGGCCGCGTTGATGGCGCCGAGATAATCGGCGGCCGCTTTGGCGAAAGTCGCAGCCGTCGCGGCGAGGGCGGGCTTGGTCTTGCCGTCCGTGTTGCCGCGATAGGCTGCATCGAGCGAGGCCGCGATGCCTTCGGCCGCGGCCGCGAACTGGCCGGCGCGAATGAGGATCTGCGCCTTCTCGTCATCGTTGAGGTTCTTCTGCGCCCGGTAGGTGGCGGCGAGCGTGAGCAGCACGCGTGCCTGGTCGATCGCCTCCGGCAGCTTCAACAGCACCATGTCCATGACGTAGTAGCTGTCGAGATCGGGATCGAGAATGAGGTTGGAGCCGTCGCCGATCTTGTTGACCAGCGCGCGCGCCGTCGCGACGGCGGCATCGAGCTTGTCGCCGGGCGCGAGCGCCTGGCCGGGCCAGCCGATCGCGGAGAGTGCCTTTGTCAGGTCCTTGCTGGCGACTTCGCTGGTCATCTCGGCATCGTAGGTTTTCGCGCTCGCGTCGAGCGGCGGCGCCTTCTGGATGAGCGTCGCGGGCCGCGCTGCCGGATCATTGCTCGCAGCGGTCAGCGCCTGCAGCACCGGCCACACGCTGCGCAGATACTGAAGGCCCGCGACCTCCTTCTCGGCGAAGGTGATGTCCTTGCGGCTCTGCTCGACGAACAGCCAGACCTGCAATGCAATGGGCACGAGAAAGAGCAATGCGATGCCAATGAGGCGCGCACGTATCGACAGACGACGGAGCACGGACGCCCCCCTCTCAGCATTTCCCCTGCAAGCGATAAAGCAGCCAGAAGTTTTAAGGCTCGCCTAACGGTAGGTGCTCAAATTTTGAGCACGCGTGCCGCGAAATCATGCAGTGGGGCGGAGCCGAGGAGGAGTCAGCGCGTCGTGCGCTCAATAGGGGACGAGAGCACGTCGTCGGGAGTCGCGGCGCCGCCGATCTGGCAGCGCCCGTCCGCGACGCGCACCCGGCCTTCGGCGAAAAGCTTCAACGCCAGCGGGTAGATGCGGTGCTCGGCCGCCAGCACGCGGGCCGCGAGGCTCCCCTCGGTGTCGTCGTCGCGCACCGCCAGCGCGGCCTGCGCGATGATCGGGCCGGAGTCCATCTCGGGCACCACCAGATGCACAGTCGCGCCGTGAATCCTCACGCCGGCTGCCAGCGCTCGCGCATGCGTGTCCGTCCCCTTGAACGAGGGGAGGAGCGCCGGATGGATGTTCAGCATCCGGTTCTCCCACGCGCTCACGAACCACGGCGTGAGCAGCCGCATGAAGCCCGCGAGGCAGATGAGCTGGACATCGTGGGTGACGAGCGCGGCATTGAGCGCGCGCTCGAAGCTCTCGCGGTCCTTGCCATAACGCGTGTGGTCAACGACCTCGGTCGCGATGCCGGCCTCGCGCGCCCGCGCGAGACCCGCGGCGTCCGGGCGATTGGAGGCGACCAGCACGATCTCGGCCGGGAAGTCCGGCGCATGCGCGGCCTCGATCAGCGCCGTCATGTTCGAGCCGCGCCCGGAGATCAGGATGGCGACGCGTTTGCGGGTCATGATCCGAGGTCGAGCCGGCCCTCATAGGTGACGCGCGGCTCGGCCGCCGCCTGCGTCACCTCGCCGAGCCGGACCACGCTCTCGCCCGCCTTGCCGAGCACGTCCGCGACCGCCTCGGCGCTCTCGCGCGCGGCCACCACGATCATGCCGATGCCGCAGTTGAAGGTGCGCAGCATCTCGGCCTCCGCGATGCCGCCGGTCTGCGCGAGCCACTTGAACACGGGCAGTACCGGCACGCGCGAGAGATCGATACGCGCGCCGAGCCCCTTGGGCAGCACGCGCGGGATGTTGTCCGGAAAGCCGCCGCCCGTGATGTGCGCGAGCGCCTTCACGGCGGACGTCTCGCGGATCGCCGCGAGCGCGGAGACCACATAGATGCGCGTCGGCGTGAGCAGCGCTTCGCCGAGGCTCGTGCCGGACGCGAAAGGAGCGGGCGCCTCCCAGCCGAGGCCCGAGCGCTCGACCACCTTGCGCGCCAGCGAGTAGCCGTTCGAATGCACGCCCGACGAGGCGAGGCCGAGGATCACGTCGCCGGCCGCGATGTCGCGCCGCGGCAGGATCTGATCGCGCTCGGCAGCGCCGACCGCGAAGCCCGCGAGGTCGTAATCCTCGCGAGCATAGAGGCCCGGCATCTCGGCAGTCTCGCCGCCGATCAGGGCGCAGCGCGCCTGCCGGCATCCTTCCGCGATGCCCGAGACGATCTTCGCGCCGGCCTCGGGGTCGAGATGTCCACAGGCAAAATAGTCGAGGAAGAACAGCGGCTCGGCGCCCTGGACCACCAGGTCGTTCACCGACATGGCGACGAGATCGATGCCGATCGTGTCATGGCGGCGGGTCTCGATCGCGATCTTGAGCTTGGTGCCGACGCCATCGGTCGCCGCGACCAGCACCGGGTCCTTGAAGCCTGCGCGCTTGAGGTCGAAAAGGCCGCCGAAGCCGCCGATCTCGGCATCCGCGCCGGCCCGCGCGGTCGCCCGCACCAGCGGCTTGATCAGCTCCACCATGCGGTTGCCGGCATCGATGTCGACGCCCGCGCCCGCATAGGTGAGGCCGCTACGGCCCGTCTCGCTCATCTTGGCTCCCGTTCCGGGCGCCTCCTACGTCGGAATCGACGCGGAGGCAATGCGCCCTGACCCTTGGCAACAGGTTTCCGCCGGTCTATCTGGCGGCTTGGCGCCCGGGCCGGGCCTTCGTTTCGCCGGACCTGCGCGCCAAGCGTCCGCCGGGGCTCCACTTGAGTATTCCGAATCTCATCACGCTCGCCCGCATCCTGTCCGTGCCGATCCTGGTCTGGGCCATCGCGGCGGGGCACTTCTTTCTCGCATTCGCCCTGTTCCTCGCGGCTGGCGTCAGCGACGCCGTGGACGGCTTCCTGGCCAAGCGCTTCGGGATGCAGAGCGAGCTCGGGGCCTATCTGGATCCGCTCGCCGACAAGGTGCTGATCGTCTCGATCTATGTGGCGCTCGGCATCGAGGGCCACATCGCGCGCTGGCTGGTGATCCTCGTCGTCTCGCGCGACCTCATGATCGTCGGCGCCTTCCTGCTGTCCTGGGTGATCGGCCGGCCGATCGCGGCGCGGCCGCATCCGGTCTCCAAGGCGAACACCGCCGCGCAGATCCTGCTCGCCGGGCTGGTGCTGGCCGCCTTGGGATTCGGCTTCGATGCCGGCCTTGGGCTTCCCCTGAGCCAGGCCCTTGCCAGGTCGAACTGGGCGGTTGTCGTTCTCTTGACCATGGCGGCAGTTGCCACTTTGACCTTGCTGTCGGTCGCCTTCTATGTTCGCGACTGGGTGCGCCATATGGGCTCGGCCGAGGCCTGACGGCGCCCGCTGACCACGCGCGGAAAGGGCCTGAGTGCGGATGACCCTCACCCGGCAAATGACCTTCTGGGTGCTGACCTTCGTCGCGGTCGTCGCGAGCCTTTGGATCCTGCGCGAGATCCTGCTGCCCTTCGTCGCCGGCATGGCGCTCGCCTATCTGCTCGATCCCGTGGCGACGCGGATGGAGCGGCTCGGCGTCAAGCGCTTCATCGCGGCGCTGATCATCATCGGCGTCGTGGTCCTCGCCTTCATCTTCCTCATCCTGCTGATCGCGCCGGTGCTCGGCGCGCAGCTCTGGCAGTTCATCGAGAACATGCCGGGCTATGCGGGCCGCATCCAGGCGGTGATCACCGATCCCAACCGCCAATGGCTGCGCAAGATCGTCGGCGAGGGGATCGCCGAGGCGCAGGTCGGCGATCTCGTGCGGCAGGGCGCCGTGTGGCTTGCGACCTTCCTGCGCGGCCTCTGGTCGGGCGGACAGACGCTGTTGTCGGTGTTCTCGCTCTTCGTCGTGACGCCGGTCGTCGCCTACTACATGCTGTCCGACTGGAACCGGATGATCGGCATTGTCGACAGCTGGGTGCCGGTGCAGCATCGCGACACGGTCCGCGCGCTCGGCCGCGAGATCAACGACGCGATCGCCGGGTTCGTCCGCGGCCAGACGGCGGTGTGCCTGATCCTCGGCTCGCTCTATGCGGTCTCGCTGACGCTGGCCGGGCTGAACTTCGGCCTGCTCATCGGCCTCATCTCGGGGCTGATCACCTTCATTCCCTATGTCGGCTCGCTCACCGGCCTCGTGCTCGCGGGCGGCGTGGCGGTGGCCCAGTTCTTCCCCGCATGGGTGCCGATCGTCATCGTGCTGGCGATCTTCCTGGTCGGCCAGTTCATCGAAGGCTATCTGCTGCAGCCCAAGCTCGTCGGCGAAAGCGTCGGCCTGCATCCGGTCTGGCTGATGTTCGCGCTGTTCGCCTTCGGCTACCTGTTCGGCTTCGTCGGCCTTCTGATCGCGGTGCCGCTCGCGGCCGCGCTCGGCGTGCTGCTGCGCTTCGCCCTGCGGCAATATCTGGCGAGCCCGTTCTACACAGGCGCGCCGGTGCCGGTTGCGCCGGCCGCATCCGCGCCCGCGCCCATGCCGCCGCTCGAACCTCCCGCGATCGCGCCGGCGCGAGAGGCGGGAAAGCGCCCGGGCTAGCTCATGCCCGATGTGCCCAGCCCGCGGCAGCTCGCGCTCACGCTCGCGCATACCGACAGCTTCGCGGCCGAGGATTTCCTGCGCGGGCCGACCAATGCGGATGCGGTGGCCATGATCGAGCACTGGCCCGACTGGCCCGCGCGCACACTCGCACTCGTCGGTCCGGAGGGTGCCGGCAAAAGCCATCTCGCCATGATCTGGGCCGAGACGGCGGGCGCGCGCTTCCTCTCGGCGCGCGCACTCGCCGAGGTGGACCTGCCGGCCGCGCTCGCCACCGGTGCGCTCGTGGTGGAGGATCTCGAGCCCGGCGGGTTCGACGAGCGCGCGCTGTTTCATCTGCTCAACCTGAGCCGCGAGGAGAGCGCCTTCCTGCTGCTCACCGCGCGGACCGCCCCCGCCGCTTGGCCGGTGCGCATCCCGGACCTCGGCTCGCGGCTGCGCGCGCTGCCGGTGGTGGAGCTCGGGGCGCCGGACGACGCGTTGCTGCGCGCGGTCCTGCTGAAGCTGTTCGCGGACCGTCAGCTGCGGGTGGACGACAGCCTCGTGAACTATCTGGCGACCCGGATCGAGCGGACCTTCGCGGCCGCCCGCGAGGTGGTGAGCCAGCTCGACCGGGAAGCGCTGCGGCAGCAGCGCCCCGTGACGCGGGCACTGGCCGCGGAACTCCTGCGCGACGATATGCCTTGAGACACAGGTCGCTTACGGGCGATCATGTCACCTAACCGTCATATGCGGCCTCTAGCCTGAGCCCTCACGAGGCTCTCTCCCGAATGGTCGATCGCGACGAAGCTGTTGTTCTGACAAAGGAAAGTGGCTCGGGCGAGGCTGCGGCCCGCGCCGTGGCCGCGGTCGCTGATTCCCCGGTTCCGGCCGACTTGCGACAGCAGCCGGAGCGATTCATCAATCGCGAGCTGTCCTGGCTCCAGTTCAACCGCCGCGTGCTGGAGGAGGCCGAGAACCCGAACCACCCGCTGCTCGAGAAGCTGCGCTTCCTCTCGATCTCGGCGAATAATCTGGACGAGTTCTTCATGGTGCGCGTCGCCGGCCTCAAGGGCCAGCTGCGCGCCGGCATCACGACCCGCAGCCCGGACGGCATGACGCCGGCCGAGCAGGTGGCGAAGATCTCCGAGGCGGTCGCGAGCCTCGCCAGCGATCAGCAGGCGCGCTGGCGCGAGCTGCGCCTGGAGCTCGGCGATGCCGGCATCGTGCTGGTCGACGGCCACGACATCGCCAAGCACGAGATGGCGTGGCTGGAAGACCACTTCCTGCACCACATCTTCCCGGTGCTCACCCCGCTCGCCATCGATCCGGCGCATCCGTTCCCGTTCATTCCCAATCTCGGCTTCACGATCGCGCTGCAGCTCGCGCGCGCGACCGACGGCAAGGGCATGAACGCGCTGATCCGCATGCCGGGCCGCATCGACCGCTTCATCCGCTTGCCCGACCTGACCGAGAGCGGCGCGCAGCGTTTCATCACGCTCGAGCAGGCGATCGGCTTGTTCACGGCGCGCCTGTTCCCGGGCTACGCCGTGAAGGGGCAGGGCGCATTCCGTGTCATCCGCGACTCCGAGATCGAGATCGAGGAAGAGGCAGAGGATCTGGTCCGCAGCTTCGAGACCGTGCTCAAGCGCCGCCGCCGCGGCTCGGTGATCCGGCTCGAATGCGAGGCCACCATGCCGGTGGAGCTGCGCAATTTCGTGCAGCGCGCGCTCGCGGTCACGGACGACGAGGTCTTCGCGGTCGAGGGCGTGCTGGCGCTCAATGATCTCTCCCAGCTTGTCGGCATCGACCGGCCTGATCTCAAGTTCGTGCCGTACAATTCGCGCTTTCCCGAGCGCATCCGCGAGCAGGGCGGCGACTGCTTCGCGGCCATTCGCCAGAAGGACCTCATCGTCCACCACCCGTACGAATCCTTCGACGTGGTGGTGCAGTTCCTGCAGCAGGCCGCGCGCGACCCGAACGTGATCGCGATCAAGCAGACGCTCTATCGCACCTCCTCTGACTCTCCGATCGTGCGCACGCTCGCCGAAGCCGCGGAAGCCGGCAAGTCGGTGACCGCGCTGGTCGAGCTCAAGGCGCGTTTCGACGAGGAGGCCAATATCCGCTGGGCGCGCGATCTCGAGCGCGCCGGCGCGCAAGTCGTCTATGGCTTCATCGAGCTCAAGACCCACGCCAAGCTGTCGCTGGTGGTGCGCCGCGAGGGTGGCTCGCTCGCGACCTATTGCCATGTCGGCACCGGCAACTATCACCCGGTGACGGCGCGCATCTATACCGACCTCTCCTTCTTCACGGCTGATCCCGCCATCGCTCACGACGTGGCGCGCATTTTCAATTTCGTCACCGGCTATGCGGAGCCGGCGCAGCTCGAGAAGATGGCGGTGTCGCCCGTCTCGCTGAAGCAGCGCATCCTCGACCACATCGCGGCGGAGGTCGCTCACGCCAAGGCCGGCCGCCCGGCCGCGATCTGGATGAAGATGAACGCGCTGGTCGATCCCGACATCATCGACGCGCTTTATCAAGCCTCGAATGCGGGCGTGGAGATCGACCTCGTGGTGCGCGGCATCTGTTGCCTGCGCCCCGGAGTTCCCGGCCTCTCGGACCACATCCGCGTCAAGTCGATCGTCGGCCGCTTCCTCGAGCATGGCCGCATCTATTGCTTCGGCGCCGGTCACGGCCTGCCGCACCGCAAGGCCGCGATCTACATGTCGTCCGCCGACTTGATGCCGCGCAATCTCGACCGCCGCGTCGAGGCGCTGTGCCCGATTCTCAATCCGACCGTGCACGAGCAGGTTCTTGACCAGATCATGCTCGCCAATTTCAAGGACAACGAGCAGAGCTGGAAGCTCTTGCCGGATGGCACCTCGGTGCGCATAAAGGCGGCGCCGGGCGAAGAGCCGTTCAACGCCCACAAGTATTTCATGACCAATCCGAGCCTCTCAGGCCGTGGCAAATCGCTCAAAGACTCGTCGCCCCGCAGCCTCACGCGCCGGCGCGAGCGCAGCTAGGCGAAAGGCCCGCGCGGCGTCCAACGGGAGCGCGCAGGGTCGCCTCGACCACGGGCCCGCGATCGCGGTCATCGACATCGGCTCCAACTCGGTCCGCCTCGTCATCTACGAGGGCCTGACCCGCAGCCCGACGCCGATCTTCAACGAAAAGGTTCTGGCCGGCCTCGGCCGCGAGGTGCAGTCGACCGGGCTGCTCGCACCCGATGCGGTCGAGAAGGCGCTCGCGACCCTCAAGCGCTTCCGCGCCCTGTGCGACACGGCGGGCGTGGCGCGCACCTGGGCGCTCGCGACCGCGGCCTGCCGCGATGCCGACAACGGCCCGGCTTTCATCGCAGCCGCCGAGAAGATCTGCGGCGTGCGCATCGAGGTGCTCTCGGGCAAGCGCGAGGCGAAGCTCGCGGCGCTCGGCGTGGTCTCGGGCATTCACCGGCCCGACGGCATCGTCGGCGATCTCGGCGGCGGCTCTCTCGAGCTCACCGAGGTGCACGGCCATCGCGTCCGCTCGGGCCTGACGCTGCCGCTCGGCAGCCTCGCGCTGAAGGATGCTTCGGGCGGATCGCTCAAGAACGCCGAGAAGATCGTGCGCAAGGCGTTGCGCGGCATCGACCTGCTGGAGAGCGGGGCAGGGCGCACCTTCTATGCGGTGGGTGGCACCTGGCGCGCGCTCGCGCGGCTGCACATGGCGCAGACCGGCCACCCGCTGCACGTGATGCACGGCTATGTCATTCCGGCGAGCGAAGCCTTCGAGTTCTCGCGGCTGGTGCACCGGGTGAACCCCGAGACGCTGTCGCGCATCGAGGTGGTCAATGCCGCGCGCCGGCCGCTGCTGTCCTATGCGGCGCTGGTGCTGGAGAATGTCGTTCGCATTGCCAAGCCGCGCCAGGTCATCCTCTCGGCCCTCGGAGTCCGCGAAGGGCTGCTTTATTCCTTGCTCAAGACGCGCGAGCAGAAGAAGGACGCGCTGATCGCGGCTGCGCAGGAGCTCAATGTGCTGCGCTCGCGCTCGCCCGAGCACGGCGAAGAGCTGATCGCCTGGACCGATCGCTTCATGGATTCGTCGGGCCTCGATGAGACCGCCGAGGAGCGGCGCTTGCGCCACGCCGCCTGCCTGCTCGCTGACATCGGCTGGCGTGCGCATCCCGACTACCGCGGCGAGCAGTCGCTCAACATCATCGCCAATGCGGCTTTCGTGTCGGTCGATCATCCGGGGCGCGCCTTCCTCGCCATCGCGGTGTTCTTCCGCCATGTCGGCCTGATCGACGACGAGCTCTCGCCGCATGTGCGCGAGCTCGTCACCTCGCGCCTGCTCGACCGCGCCCGCGTCCTCGGTGCCTCGCTGCGCGTCGCCTACTTGGTCTCGGCGTCCATGCCCGACGTGCTGCCGCATACCCCGCTCACCGTGAAGCGCGGACGGCTGATCCTGCGCCTGCCGGGCCGCTTCGGAGCCCTCGGCGGCGACCGCGTCTTCAATCGTCTGCGCCAGCTCGCCCGCCTGATCGGCCGGGAGCCGGTGCTGGAGGGGTGAGCCGCTGTAGGTGTGCTCGGCGGCCGAGGTGCGTGAGATGTACAAGGAGTGCCATCCCTCCGAGCGCACGCGTTGAGGCCGCACGCGTGCGCTCGGCGGACCGACTGCATACGACTTGAACTGCGAGTCCAGGGCCGCCGAGCACACCCTACGGCGCTCTATTCTTTCCCGCCGCGCTCCACCGCGATCACGCGGTGCTTGTCGATCGCGAGCGCCAGCCGCCCGTGCTTCAGCGCGATCGCCTTCTCGCCGAACATCTCGCGGCGCCAACCCTTCAGCGCGGAGACGTCTGCCGCATCGTCAGCCGCGATCTGCTCCAGCTCGTCCACCGTGGCGATGACCTTGGCGGCAACGCCGTGGCGCTCGGCGGTCATGCGCAGCAGCACCTTGAGCAGCTCGACCGTGGCGGTGCCGTTGACGCGTGGCTTGCCGCGATCGAGTTTCGGCAGGCTCTTCGGGTCGCGTGCGAGCCCGCGCTTCACGGCTTCGAGGATGTCGTGCCCCCATTTCGAGCGTTCGAAGCCCTTCGGCAGCGAGCGCAGACCCGAGAGCTTCTCGACCGTGGTCGGCGCCTGCACCACGATGTCGCCGATCACCTCGTCCTTGACGACGCGGCCGCGCGGCACGTCGCGCGCCTGCGCCTCGCGCTCGCGCCAGGCCGCGACCTCCATCAGGACCGCGAGTTCCTTCGGCTTGCGCGCGCGCGCCTTCAGGCGCTCCCAGGCGCGCTCCGGCTCCATGCGATAGGTGTCGGGCGAGGTGAGCACCTTCATCTCCTCGAGCACCCAGTCGGTGCGGCCGCGTTTCTCCAGGTCCGCGGCAAGCGCGAGATAGACTTCGCGCAGATGCGTCACGTCGGAGATCGCGTAGGTGAGTTGCGCCTCGGAGAGCGGACGGCGCGCCCAGTCGGTGAAGCGATGCGACTTGTCGAGCGCGTCGCCCGTGATGCGCTGCACGAGCTGGTCGTAGGAGATGGAGTCGCCATAGCCAAGCACCATGGCGGCGACCTGCGTGTCGAACACGGGCGTCGGCACCAGCTGCGCGCGGTGCCAGATGATCTCGATGTCTTGGCGCGCCGCATGGAACACCTTGAGCACCTTGGTGTTGGCCATGAGCTTGAAGAAGGGCGCGAGATCGATGCCCTCGGCCAGCGCGTCGACCACGATGGCTTCGTCGGCGCTGGCGATCTGGGCCACGCAGAGGATCGGGAAGTAGGTCGTCTCGCGCAGGAACTCGGTATCGACCGTGATGAACGGGTGCTTTGCCAGCCGCGTGCAGGCCGCGGAGAGTTCCTTCGTGGTCGTAATGGGTTGCACGGGCCGGCTACTGTCCATACTCGGGCTATTTAACGGAGTCGGGGGCGCCTGTCGCGCGCCTTCAGGCTCAATTTGCCGGGACACAGCCGAGTTCCATTTATCGCCCGAATGGCGGCGCGGCGCCTTAAGCATCTGATTATATTGCGATAAATCAGGTCGGCCAGTGGCCCTGGCGTCAGACGCCCCGCACCTTGGGTCTAAAGATGAACTCCCACGGTGAGGGCATCGGCCCGACCGGCACTTCGATCAGCGTGGGCCCGTCCCGCCGCGCAAATCCCCGTTTGAGCGCCGCCTTGAGCGCACTTGGATCGCGCGCACGCTCGGCCGCCGCGCCGAAGCTCTCGGCATATTTCACGAAGTCCGGGTTGGCGAGATCCGAGGCGATCAGTCGGTTGCCGTAGCGCTCTTCCTGAAGGCGCCGGACATTGCCGAAAGCGCCGTCCGCGAACACGATCGCGGTCAGTGGAATGCGATGGCGCATCGCCGTGGCGATCTCATTCGCGGTGTAGAGAAAGCCGCCGTCGCCATTGATCGACACGACGGGGACGTCGGGCCGCGCATGCTGAGCGCCGAGCGCCGTCGCATAGCCCCAGCCGAGATTGTCCTGATAGCCGGGCGAGAGGAACGTGCGCGGCTTGTAGACCGGGAACAGCAATCGCGCCGCGAAGCCGATCTGCGTCACCTCGTCGACGTAGATGCCGTCCTCCGGCAGCGCTTCACGTATCGCGCCGAGGTAGGCGATCTGGGGAGCGAGCGAGCTCATGCGGTCGCGCCACTTGGCCTGGCGCTCGACGAGCTCGTCGCGCCGCGAGGGCCGCTTCGCATTATGGCTCGCGAGCACATCGATGAGGCGGCGCAGGATCGGCGCTGCGTCTCCGACGAGCGACACCGCAGGAGGCACGAGACGCGCCGGCTCCTCGGGATCCGCATCGACGCGAATGATCGCGAGGTCGTCATCGAGACCCCACTGGGTCAGCGGGAAGAACAGCCGCGTGCCGACCGCAAGCACCACGTCGGCTTCGGCCCAGAGCTCGTGACCGAGCGGCAGCGTAACGCTGAGAGGATCGCGACTGTCCAGCACGCCTTGGCCGCGGCGGAAGTTGCAGCACACGGGCGCCTGCAGCATGCGCGAGAGCTCCGTCACCTCGGGGGAGGCGTCCTGTGCGCCGCCGCCGCAGAAGATCAGCGGGCGCTTGGCGCGGCCGAGGCGCTTGGCGGCATCGAGGATCGCGTCCTCGTCGATCTCTGGTGGAGAGGCGGGCAGCCGGGCCGGAGCCGGGACCTTGCCGGTCTGGGCCCAGACATCCATGCCGCACTCGAGCGCGGCCGGGCCGGGGCGCCCGCTCGCCATGGCGGCGACGGCTTTCGCGACGAGGGCGGGCGCGTCCTCCGGCTTGCGGATCAAGGCCGAGAAGTCGACGAGGCGCTGCAGAATGCCGGACTGGTCGCGGATCTCATGCAGATGCCCAAGGCCTAGGCCGATGGCCGAGTCAGGGATTTGTCCCACCAGCGCCAGCACCTGCGCATTCATGCTGTAGGCCGTGAGCAAGGCGGCCGATGCGTTGAGCAGCCCCGGTCCCGGCACCACCGCGCAGGCTTGCGGCTTGCCGGTCGCGAGCGCTGCGCCGAGCGCCATATAGGCCGCGCCCTGCTCGTGGCGCGTGTGGATCGTCTGGATCCGATCGGCCGCCTTGTAGAGCGCATCGAATAGCGGATCGTTCTGCACGCCCGGGAGCGCGTAGATCGTGTGCAGGCCATGCGCGATCAGCGTCGCGATGGCTGCTTCGGCGGTCGTCATCTCTTGCGGCATTGCAAATCCAGCTCACCTGCGGGCCGCCGAGTGTGCAGATCACGCGCGCTCTGTCGAGCGGGAGTTGTGCCGAAGCAATGGCTCAGCAGAGTCGACACGGCTTCGCGGCGCCCTGCGTCGTCTTGCCTCTCCAGACTCGGCCCGCTTGAAATTGCGCATCACCCGCTATGAAGTTGCGAGGATTCCGCAAATGATTCAGGTCAATGCGGCTCATTTCGGAACGATTATGAGTCAGGAGGCCAAGAAGAATGCCAGTCCAGGATCCCCCAATGCCCGCTTCCATCCCTGCGCTGAAAGGCGATACCGCGCGCCGCCGGCGCATGGAGATCTTCGCCTTCCTGTTTCTCACCGCCGTGCTGATGCCGGGCCTCGCCGTCGCGACGGTCGGCGGCTATGGCTTCGCGGTCTGGGTTTATCAAATGGTCGCGGGCCCGCCCGGGCCGCCGAGCCGGTGAGGGCGCCATGTCCGCGCCCACTCCCGACCGCCGCGCCTTCATCTCCGGCGCCTGGACGCCATGCGAGATCGCCAGCGTGCTCGTGCAGGCGATGCCCGCCACGCTCGCCGAGACCGAGCAGCAGATCACTGCGCTAGCCGGCTGCGAGATTCACGGCCGCGATCCGCGCGGCAAGCTCGTCGTCGTGATCGAGGCCGCCGATGCCGGCGCGCTCGGCACCACGCTCACCGCCATTTCGCTGTTGCCGCACGTGCTCTCGGCGACGCTCGTCTATCACGCCATCGATGCGGCCGAGCTTGCCTCGGCGAAGGATCCCGCATGACCACCGAGAATGTCGACCGCCGCCAGTTCCTCAAGCTCGAGGCCGCCGCCATGGCGGCCGCGGCCGCAGGCCTGCCCGCGCCCGCGGCGGCCGCGAACCTGATCACCGACCGCGCCACGACCGAGCTGAAATGGGACAAGGCCGCCTGCCGCTTCTGCGGCACCGGCTGCAGCGTGATGGTCGCGACCAAGGACAATCGCGTGGTCGCAACCCACGGCGACATCAAGTCCGAGGTCAATCGCGGCCTCAACTGCGTGAAGGGCTATTTCCTCTCCAAGATCATGTACGGCCAGGACCGCCTGACGCAGCCGCTGCTGCGCAAGAAGAACGGCCAGTACGACAAGAATGGCGAGTTCACGCCGGTCTCCTGGGACGAGGCCTTCACCGTGATGGCCGACAAGTTCAAGGCGGCGCTCAAGAAGAGCGGGCCGACCAGCGTCGGCATGTTCGGCTCCGGACAGTGGACGATCTGGGAAGGCTATGCGGCCGCCAAGCTGTTCAAGGCCGGCTTCCGCACCAACAATATCGATCCGAACGCGCGCCACTGCATGGCCTCCGCGGTCGCGGGCTTCATGCGCACCTTCGGCATCGACGAGCCGATGGGCTGCTACGACGACATCGAGGCCGCCGATGCCTTCGTGCTGTGGGGCTCGAACATGGCCGAGATGCATCCGCTGCTGTGGACGCGCATCACGGACCGCCGGCTCTCCGCGCCGCATGTGCGCGTCGCCGTGCTCTCGACCTTCGAGCATCGCAGCTTCGAGCTCTCCGACCTCGGCCTCGTGTTCAAGCCGCAGACCGATCTCGCGATCCTCAACGCGATCGCCAACCACATCATCAAGACCGGCCGCGTGAACAAGGATTTCGTCGGCCAGCACGTCACCTTCAAGCGCGGCCAGACCGACATCGGTTACGGCCTGCGCCCCGAGCATCCGCTGCAGAAGAAGGCGACCGGCGCCGCGAAAGCGAACGACGCGACCGACATGAGCTTCGAGGAGTACGCGAAGTTCGTGTCCGACTACACGATCGAGAAGGCCGCCGAGATCTCCGGCGTGCCCGCGAACCGCATCCTCGCGCTCGCCGAGCTCTATGCGGATCCCAAGGTCAAGGTGATGAGTCTCTGGACCATGGGCTTCAATCAGCACACCCGCGGCGTCTGGGCGAACAACCTCGTCTACAACATCCATCTGCTCACCGGAAAAATCTCCGAGCCCGGCAACAGCCCGTTCTCGCTCACGGGCCAGCCCTCGGCCTGCGGCACGGCGCGCGAGGTCGGCACCTTCTCGCACCGGCTGCCCGCCGACATGGTGGTGACCAATAAGGCTCACCGGGACATGGCCGAGAAGATCTGGAAGCTGCCCGAGGGCACGATCCCGGCGCAGCCCGGCTATCACGCGGTGCTGCAGAGCCGGATGCTGCGCGACGGCAAGCTCAATGCCTATTGGGTGCAGGTGAACAACAATCTGCAGGCCGGCGCCAATGCCAACGAGGAGACCTATCCGGGCTTCCGCAATCCCGACAACTTCATCGTCGTCTCCGACGCCTATCCGACCGTGACCGCGCTCGCGGCCGACCTGATCCTGCCGACCGCCATGTGGGTCGAGAAGGAGGGCGCCTACGGAAATGCCGAGCGGCGCACCCAGTTCTGGCACCAGCTCGTCGAGGCGCCCGGCGAGGCGAAGTCCGATCTCTGGCAGCTGATGGAGTTCGCCAAGCGCTTCAAGATGGAAGAGGTGTGGACCGAGGAGCTGCTCGCCAAGAAGCCCGAGTATCGCGGCAAGACGCTGTTCGACGTGCTCTATCGCAACGGCGTGGTCGACAAGTTTCCTGTGTCCGACGTGGAAGCCGGCTACGGCAACCACGAGGCCAAGGCCTTCGGCTTCTATCCGCAGAAAGGGCTGTTCGAGGAATACGCCATTTTCGGCCGCGGCAAGGCGCATGACCTCGCGCCCTTCGACACCTATCACCAGGTGCGCGGACTGCGCTGGCCGGTGGTCAACGGACAGGAAACCAAGTGGCGCTTCCGCGAAGGCTCCGACCCTTATGTGCGAGCCGGAAAGGGGATCGAGTTCTACGGCTTTCCGGACGGCAAGGCCCGCATCTTCGCGCTGCCTTACGAACCGGCCGCGGAGGCGCCCGACACCGAGTATCCGTTCTGGCTCACCACCGGCCGCGTGCTCGAGCACTGGCATTCCGGCTCGATGACGCGCCGCGTGCCCGAGCTCTACAAGGCCTTCCCGGACGCGGTCTGCTTCATGCATCCGGACGATGCGGCCGAGCTCAAGCTGCGGCGGGGCGACGAGATCAAGGTGGCGTCTCGGCGCGGCTACATTCGCACCCGCGTCGAGACGCGCGGACGCAACCGGCCGCCGCGCGGCGTCGTGTTCGTGCCCTGGTTCGACGAGGCGCAGCTCATCAACAAGGTGACGCTGGACGCCACCGATCCGATCTCGTTCGAGACCGACTTCAAGAAATGCGCTGTGCGCATCGAGCGGGCCTGAGGAGCGGCATCATGATCGAGAAACTTCGCATCCTCGCCGCCGCAGCCGTGCTCGCGATCGGCTCGACCGCGCTGATGGCGCAGACCCAGTCGGCGTTGCGCGGCGCGACGCCGCTCGACCAGGAAGGCGCGCCGCCGCGCATGACGCCGCTGCGCAACACCAGCGAGAAGGAGATTCGCAACTATCCGGAGCAGCCGCCGCTGATCCCGCACTCGATCGAGGGCTATCAGGTCGATCTCAATGGCAACAAATGCCTGACCTGCCACGCACGCGCCCGCACAGGCGAGTCGCAGGCCCCGATGGTGAGCATCACGCACTACATGGATCGTGACGGCCAGTTTCTCGCCTCGGTGTCGCCGCGCCGCTTCTTCTGCACCCAGTGCCACGTGCCGCAGCACGTCGTGAACGCCCCGGTCGCCAACGATTTCGTCGACGTCGACACGCTGCTGAGCCGCGCGGCTCCGGGAGGCCGCCGGTGACCGTCGCCGAGGAAACGCCCGTCCGCAGCCGCAATCGCCTCGTCGCTTTCGCGCTCGAACTCTGGAACGTGCTGCGCCGGCCGAGCTCGGTCTTCGCGCTCGGCACCCTGGTGCTCGCCGGCTTCGTCGCCGGCGTGATCTTCTGGGGCGGCTTCAACACCGTGCTGGAGGCGACCAACACGGAGAAGTTCTGCGTCTCGTGCCACGAGATGCGCGAGAACGTCTATGCAGAGCTGCAGACGACCATTCACTTCTCCAACCGCTCTGGCGTGCGCGCGAGCTGTCCGGACTGCCACGTGCCGCACAATTGGACCGACAAGATCGCTCGCAAGATGCAGGCCTCGAAGGAGGTCTGGGGGCACATCTTCGGCACCATCGATACGCGCGAGAAATTCCTCGATCACCGGCTCGAGCTCGCGATGCACGAATGGGCGCGGCTGAAGGCGAACGACTCGCTCGAATGCCGCAACTGCCACAGCGCGCAGTCCATGGACATCACGCGGCAGAGCCCGCGCGCCTCCGTCGCGCATGAGCGCTTCCTGTTCACGGGCCAGAAGACCTGCATCGACTGCCACAAGGGCATCGCCCACAAGCTGCCCGACATGAAGAACGTGCCGGGCTGGCAATAGGGCTGCGCCCCGATTTCAGGCCGTTTGCAAGGGATTCACCGGCCCGCTGGAACCGCGGGCCGGCCGCCTTGACAAACCCCGGGGCACATGTGCTTTTCCGCCCACTTTTGCGGGTGCGTCGGCGCGCCCGCGTTCTCCATTCGGGAAGGCCTATGCACCGCTACCGCACCCACACCTGCGGCGCGCTCCGCGAGACTCACATCGGCGAGACCGTCCGCATCTCGGGCTGGGTCCATCGCGTCCGCGACCATGGCGGCGTGCTCTTCGTCGACCTGCGCGACCATTACGGCATCACCCAAGTGGTGGCCGATCCGGATTCGCCGGTGTTCAAGACGGTCGAGACGTTGCGCTCCGAATGGGTGGTGCGGTTCGACGGCAAGGTGCGCAAGCGCCCGGCCGGCACCGAGAATCCCGATTTGCCGACCGGCGCCGTCGAGGTGTTCGCGTCCGACACCGAGGTGCTCGGCCCGGCCGGCGATCTGCCGATGCCGGTGTTCGGCGACCAGGAGTATCCGGAAGACATTCGCCTGCGTTACCGTTTCCTCGACCTGCGGCGCGAGCGACTCCATCGCAACATCATGAAGCGCGGCGAGATCATCGACTCGATCCGCCGCCGCATGAAGGAGCAGGGCTTCTTCGAATTCCAGACGCCGATCCTCACGGCCTCGAGCCCCGAGGGTGCGCGCGACTACCTCGTGCCCTCGCGCATCCATCCCGGAAAGTTCTACGCCCTGCCGCAGGCGCCGCAGCAGTTCAAGCAGCTCATCATGGTGTCGGGCTTCGATCGCTACTTCCAGATCGCGCCCTGCTTTCGCGACGAGGACGCGCGCGCCGACCGCTCGCCCGGCGAGTTCTATCAGCTCGACGTCGAGATGAGCTTCGTCACCCAGGACGACGTGTTCAATGCGGTCGAGCCGGTGCTCCGCGGCGTGTTCGAGGAGTTCTCCGAGGGCAAGCCGGTGACGCCGAAGTTTCCGATGATTCCCTACGCCGAGGCGATGAGTTCCTACGGCACCGACAAGCCGGACCTGCGAAACCCGATCAAGATGCAGGACGTGAGCGAAGCATTTCGCGGCTCGGGCTTTAAGATCTTCGCCAACTTGTTGGCGTCCAATCCGAAGGCTCGAGTCTGGGCGATTCCCGCGCCGACCGGCGGCAACCGCGCGTTCTGCGATCGCATGAACTCTTGGGCGCAACAGGAAGGTCAGCCAGGACTCGGCTACATCTTCTGGCGCCCCCGGGAGGAAACGGTCATTGATCAAGAGATTATCGACCGAATCGCCTCCATCGCGGAGACCGAAGGCGTCGCGATAATTGCTGAGTCTGGCGGCAGTCCGACAAACGATATTGGAGCAAAGTTATCCGATTTGCATGTCAAGCTTCTTGCCAAGAGCCTTGAAAAGCTTGTGAGCGACGGAAAAAGTGACCTCGCAGTTGCGCTTTGGTCAAAGTGGTTTGAAGGAGCTGGTCCTCTTGCTCGAAACATCGGCCCGGATCGAACAGAACAAATTCGGAAGCAGCTAAACCTGAACGCAGGCGACTCGGTATTCTTCGTCGCGGGTGTGCCGGATAACTTCGTCAAATTTGCTGGCGCGGCGCGGACCAAAGTCGGCGAGGAGCTAAATCTCATCAATAAAGACCGCTACGACTTCTGCTGGATCGTCGACTTTCCGATGTTCGAGTGGAACGAGGAGGAGAAGAAGATCGACTTCTCCCACAACCCGTTCTCGATGCCGAACATGGAGGTGGAGGAGTTTCTCGCGCTCGATCCGAGCGACAATGAGAAGATCCTCGGCATGAAGGCGATCCAGTACGACGTCGTCTGCAACGGCGTCGAGCTCTCCTCGGGCGCGATCCGCAATCATCGTCCCGACGTGATGAAGAAGGCCTTCGCAATCGCCGGCTACGGCGAGGACGTGCTGGAGGCGAAGTTCGGGGGCATGCTGCGCGCGCTCTCCTTGGGCGCACCGCCGCATGGCGGCATCGCGCCCGGCATCGACCGCATCGTCATGCTGCTCTGCGGCGAGGAGAATCTGCGCGAAGTCGTGCTCTTCCCGATGAACCAGAAGGCCGAGGATCTGCTGATGGGCGCGCCCTCCGAGGTGACGCCGAAGCAGCTGCGCGAGCTGCACATCCGCCTGGCGCTGCCGGAGAAGTCATGAAGACCTATCGGCTCGCCGCCATTCCGGGCGACGGCATCGGCACCGAGGTGGTCGATGCCGGCGTCGAGGTGCTGCACGCCGTCGCCAAGCGCGACGGCGCTTTCGCGTTCAAGGTGGATCACTTCGACTGGGGCGGCGAATACTACAAGACGCACGGCCGCATGATGCCCGAGAACGGCCGGGACCTGATCCGCAATCACGACGCGATCCTGTTCGGCTCGGCGGGCCATCCCGAGATCTCCGATCACATCACGCTCTGGGGCCTGCGGCTCGCGATCTGCCAGCCCTTTGACCAGTACGCCAATGTGCGGCCGACCCGCGTGCTGCCCGGCATCACGTCGCCGTTGCGCCATGTGAACGACAAGGAGCTCGACTGGGTCATCGTGCGCGAGAACTCGGAGGGCGAGTATGCGGGCGTCGGCGGCCGCGTGCATCAGGGTTCGCCCCTCGAGGTTGCGACCGACGTCTCCATGTTCACGCGGCCCGGCGTCGAGCGCATCATCCGCTTCGCCTTCCGCCTGGCGCAGTCGCGCCCGCGCAAGCTGCTCACGGTGGTGACCAAGTCGAACGCGCAGCGCCACGCCATGGTGATGTGGGACGAGATCGCGGCCGAGGTGGCGCGCGAGTTTCCCGACGTGACCTGGGACAAGATGCTGGTCGACGCCATGACGATGCGCATGGTGATGCGGCCGCAGTCGATCGACACCATCGTCGCCACCAACCTGCACGCCGACATCCTCTCGGATCTCGCCGCCGCGCTCGCGGGCTCGCTCGGCATCGCGCCGACCGCGAACCTCAATCCGGAGCGCGCCTTCCCCTCGATGTTCGAGCCGATCCACGGCTCGGCCTTCGACATCATGGGGAAGGGGATCGCCAACCCGATCGGCACCTTCTGGTCCGCCGTGATGATGCTCGAGCATCTCGACGAAAAGCCCGCCGCCGGCCGTCTCATGGCCGCGATCGAGCGGGTGACGGCCGACAAGCGCTTCCACACGCCCGATCTCGGCGGCAAGGCCCGCACGACGGACGTGACGGCTGCCGTCATCGACGCCATCCACGGCGCCAACGCCTGAGGCGAGGGCGTTTATCTCCGTTCGTCCCCGCGAAAGCGGGGACCCAGGGCAGCTAGGTGGGGACGTGCCGCTCCTGGATGCCCGCTTTCGCGGGCACGAACGGAGTGTGGCTCAATGCACCGAAAAATCGGCTAGCATCACGGCATGTCCGACGCGAGCCCCTACCAGTTCCGCCGCTTCGCCCCGACCCACGAGGCGCTCGGGGTGCTGATCGATTTCGTCGCGACACGCAAGCCGTTCGATCAGTTCGCGGCCGGCAAGCTCACGATCGCGCTCAAGCATCAGATCGCGGGCGGCAACCATGTCTGCGCGTTCCGCGGCGAGACGCTGGTCGGCTATTGCGGCTGGCTCTTGATCACGCAGGAGATGGGCCGGCTGTGGTTGGCCAAGCGCGCCGAGCTCAAGCCCGTACCCGTGGAGCAGGCGGACGCGCTCGCAGTCTCGGTGGTCTGCGCCGAGGATCCGGGCGTAGTGCGCGGACTCATTCGCCAGAGCCGCAAGCTCAACATCGGCCGCCGCGCCTTCTTCAAGCGCGAATACACGGACACACGCCCCGTGCGCCTGCAGCACGTCTACAATGTCTGGGCGGACGCGCCCCTCAGGGCAGGGACATCGTGAACCGCGCGAACGGTCCGTGCACCAGAACATCGGTCGACCCGACCGTCAGGCCTCCGACATTGTCGAGCACATGCACGCTGGTCGCGAGATCGGACCAGTGCTGGACCCTGTAGCCGATCTGGAAGGCCGCCATGTTCGTGAAGCGATAGCCGAGCGAGCCGCTGGCTTCCAGATTGTAGATCGTACGCGAGCCATCGAAGTTCTGGGAGCCGGTGACAACAGGCTGCAGTGCAAGATCACTGCTGAAGTTGAAGCTGTGCTCCACACGCGAGAAGATGGCGGATGCGGATCCCGTGACCGAAAGGAAGGCGGGCGAGTTCGCCAGCGGGACCGTCGCCTCGAAGCCGCCCCGCGGTCCGATGCCCCACAGGCTCACGTCATGATCGAAGTTGCCAAGCTTGTTGCCGGGATCGTCGTAGCCGTAAGAGATATCACTCTTGGCGTTGAGAACGCGCGGCCCGACGAAGAGACGCAGGGTCGCTGGTCCGGCCAGCATCTTGTATCCGACCTCGGCATCGAAAGTCTGGAACCAGAGCTGATTGGAGGACCGCACCGGGAAGGTAGAGGTTGCAGGAATGACGACCGACTGGTCTGCCCGAATATCCTGCGAGCCCAGCCAAGTGCCGTTCCAGGCAAGCCGCCAATCCCAGTTCGGAAACAGTCCTCCGCCGATGGCGACGCCCGCATGACCCCCGCCGCGCCCCGGCTCGGCGGATGGTATCGTGTCGAAGATCGTCCCCGGCGCAAACGAGAGATTGGCGTCGCTGCGATTGAACAAGAGGCTGCCCTCGACGCTGAAGTAGAAGCGGTCGAGGAAGGCTGGACGGGCATTCAGGTCCTGCGCGCCCGCGGGCTCGGACAGCAACAAGGCCAGGCACAAGAGAGAGGCAGAGCCGAGCAGATGCCGGCGCAACGGCAGGCTCGTCGAGCGCACCTCGGTGGGCATAGCGTCCCCCAACCCCAGTCGAAAACCAGTCGCCTGACCCTACGTGACGACTTAGAGTAGTCAAGGTAGCGGGAGTTGATTGCAGCCCCTGCGTGTCGAAACCGCCACACGTCGTGAGCACCGGTGGAACGTGCAGAACTCGCTCTACCTCATCAATCCGGCTGAGAAATCGCCCGGCATCTACAGCGTGGAGGTCCTCGAAGGCTGGGGGATCGGCCGCGCCGTGCATCTCGCCGACCTGGCGACGCCCACGGTCGCGGCCCTGGTGCCGCCGGACTGGCGCGTCGGACTGTGCGACGAGCGCATCCAGGCGGTGGATTTTGAGACGCCGGCCAGAATCGTCGGCATCACCGGCAAGGTCTCGCAGCGCGACCGGATGATCGAGCTGGCGGCGGAATTCCGCCGGCGCGGCAAGCTCGTGATGCTGGGCGGCCCTTACGCATCGCTCAATCCCGAGGATCTCCGGCCGCATGCCGACATCCTGGTGCGCGGCGAGATCGAGGAGATCGCGGGTCGGCTGTTCGCCGACCTCGCGGCCGGCACGTGGCAGGCCGACTACGAGGGCACGCGCCCGGATCTCTCGACCAGCCCGACGCCGCGCTGGGACCTCTATCCCCGCGGCGCCGCGCTGCTCGGCCAGGTGCAGACCTCGCGCGGCTGCCCCTTCGAATGCGAGTTCTGCGACGTCATCCAGTATCTCGGCCGCCGCCAGCGCTGGAAGGATCCCGAGCAGGTGATCCGCGAGCTCGACGTGCTCTACGCGCAGGGCTATCGCAACGTCTTCTTCGCCGACGACAACTTCACGGTCATGCGCAAGCGCACCCATGCGCTGCTCGAGCGCGTCGCAGCCTGGAACCGCTCGCGGCCCTATGGCCAGGTCAGCTTCTCGACCCAGGTCTCGATCGACATCGCGCGCGACCCTGAGCTGCTCGCGCACTGCTACGACGCCGGCATGCGCATCGTCTTCGTCGGCATCGAGACGCCCAACGAAGCGAGCCTCGCCGAAACGATGAAACGGCAGAACCTGCGCGTCGATCTGGTCGCGGAGGTGAAGAAGATCGTCAACGCGGGCATCATGGTGATGTGCGGCATGATCGTCGGCTTCGATCACGACGGGCCGGACATCTTCGAGACGCAGGCCGCCTTCATCGAGCGGCTACCGGTGCCGGTGGTCGGCCTCGGCCTGCTCGGCGCGCCCGCGCAGACGCCGCTGCACGCCCGCCTGCAGAAGGAGGGCCGGCTCGCCAGTCATGATCGCGTCGGCGCCGGCGACCTGCTCGACACCAACATCATTCCCAAGCTGATGAGCATGGCGCAGCTCAAGTCGGGCATGCGCTGGCTGCTCAACCGCATCTACACGCCCGCCGCCTATGCGCGCCGCATCGAGCAGTTCGTCGCGGCGAGCCCGCCGCCGCGGCGGCCGCCGCGCCCGCCGCAGTTCCGGCCGGTCGAGCAGGCGCTCGGCAACCGCCTGGCCCGCTACGGCAAGGAGGAGCAGGACTTGCTGCGCTTGTTCGAGCGGCTGGTCGGGGAACGCCCCGACTTGCGCGGCGGGCTCAGCTACGCGCTGCTGCACTACTGCCAGCAGCGCTACATCCTCGACATCAACGGGATCTGGGATCCCGCCCTCGGCCGCCGCGAGATGGCGCTCGCGGGCTGAGGGCGCCGTAGGGTGTGCTCAGCGCGCCGAGGCGCTTCAGTAATGCAATGAGTTAAATCGCGCTGAGCGCACGCGTGCGCTCGGCGGCATCAATGCCCGGCGCTTACGGCAACGCTCGGGCCGCCGAGCACACCCTACAACTTACTTGCTCACCGATGCCTCGACCGTGAAGCGGGAGAGGGCGCCGAGCGCTTCCTCGGGCGAGAGCGCGAGCAGCTCCATCACCTGCACGCGGCCGTTCGGCGTGATCTTCACGGTGAGCGTCTGGTTCGGCGCGGCGAGGAATTTCGCCGCGGCCGCGAACACCGGGGCGAGCTCCGGGCTGATCTGGGAGAACACCGCCGCGTTCTGGTTGAGCTCGTCGACCAGCTCCGTCTGTGCGGCGCTGCGTGAGAGGGCCTTGGCCTCGGCATATTGCTGGATCGCGAGATCGAGGCCGCCGGTGTCGCGCAGGCTGAGTTCAATCGCCCCCGCCTCGATGCCGGCCGCGGCCTGCATCACCTTCACGGGGTCGAGCGAGAACACGTCGCGCGACACATTGCCGAAATTGACCTTCGCGCTGGTCGCGAACAGGCTGGTGACCTCGAGGGCGGCCGGCGCGATCGCGAAGTTGCGCGAGCCCTCGGTCCAGTTGGCGCCGAGATCCATCGCGATCGTCGCGCGCGTGATGCCGATCGCGGCCAGCAGCTGGAACGGCTCCTGGTCCGTCATGTCGATCGGGCCGGTCATCTTCGCGGTCAGGTTCATCCGAGTCGGGAATGACCCGACGAACTGGCCCCATGACAGCGACACGGTCTCGATCTGGATCGGCTTGTCGCTCTGCTCGTAAGGCGCGACCAGGTCCTTGAGCTCCGCGCCTTCGAGCAGCTTCAGGAACTCGAGGATCCGGTCCGGATCGGACTGCTGCGCCAGCGACTCGAGTTGCGAGGACGCGCGCAGCAGGTTCGAGACGTCGAGCCCCTTGAGCGCGAAGCGGCCGACCCGCACCGGTTGCTTCTGCTTGGTCTCGCTGTCGAAGCCCTCGAACGCGAATTCGGCGAAGCGCCCGCCCGCAAGCCCGTTGAGACGGATGGCACCCAGCTTGAAGTCGCCGTCCGGCGTGTTCATCGACAGGCCGCGCATCTCGAACTTGGCCAGCGAAAGTCCCTCGTACAGCGTCGCCATCTTGTCGAGGAAGACACGGGCTTCGGCCGGCGAGGGCTGCGTCCCCGGCGGCGGCACCAGCATGACGAAATCGGCGATCTCGCTCAGCGGCAGCTTCGACGGCACGAAACCGATCTCTTCCATCGACATGGCATCGATCCGCATGCGCATGCCGTTGCCGATCTCGGCCGTGTAGGCGCCCGTGCTGATCTGGCCGTAGATCCGCAAGGCGCGATCGTCCTTGGCGCGCGCCGGATCGAACAGCGCGAGGCTCGCGCCGATATCGACGTCGCGCGTCGCGACCTGCTCGAGCGTGCCCGTGATCTGCGCGGCATTGCCCGTCGGCGCCTTGCTGGTGAAGCTGGTCTTGCCGACGCTCGCCGTCGCGATGCGGCCGTCCTTGATGTCGCGCACCGCGATATCGGAATAGACATAGTCGATCGGCGGCATCGGCTGCGCCGCGGCCGCTTTCGGCGGCGTGAAGCTCATGGTCAGTGTCGGCAGCGTCACGGCGGTGGTCTTGGTGGCGACGAACTGCTCGAGCAGCAGGCGCGTCACATCCATCGCCGAGGAGCTGTCGACGCGCCGCAAGGGCACGGCAGGGCCCGAATAGTCCTCGAATGTGACGGACGGCGCCTGGTAGCGCATCTGCGGTCCGGCGGGCGCGGACATCGCGATGGCGCCCTCGAAGTTGCTGACCTCGATCCGCTGCGCCGAGATGTGGCCGGGCTTGGGATTGCCGACGCCGGTCGCAACCACGCGCTGCGCCTTGAACGCCGCCTCCGGCGCGCCAGCAGGTTGAATCGAGAGATCCGCCACCGTGAGGGTGCGGCTCCACAGGTCGAAGTCAATCTTGCCGGTGCTCGCCTGGCCGCCGGCCTGGCGCACCATCTCGAGCGTGGCCGCAACTTCACGTTCGGCGCGCTGCTGCGCCCACAGGGTCACCCCGAAATACCCAGCCGCGGCCAGCAAGACGACGGCGACGCCGCCGATCACAAGCTTCTTCATGGGATCACCCCTCGTTCGGCGCCGCGGCCGCTGCGCTGCAGCCCCGGTCCGTCCCGTAACGGCTAGCCGTTTGTCCAATCAGCCAAATCAAATAGGGTGGGCCAGATTTGGACGGAGTTTGCAGATGGCCTCGATTTCCGACGACCTGCGCGCGGGCGCGCTTGTCTATCATCGCTCGCCGCGGCCGGGAAAGCTAGAAATTCAGGCAACCAAGCCCTTAGGCAATCAGCGGGATCTGGCGCTTGCCTATTCGCCGGGCGTCGCCGCCGCCTGCGAGGCGATCGCGGCCGATCCGGCCGAGGCTGCCGAGCTCACGGCGCGCGCCAATCTCGTGGCGGTGATTTCCAATGGCACCGCGGTGCTCGGCCTCGGCGATATCGGCCCGCTCGCTGGCAAGCCCGTGATGGAAGGCAAGGCCGTCCTGTTCAAGAAGTTCGCCGGCATCGACGTGTTCGACATCGAGATCGACGCGCACGAGGTCGATCGCGTGGTCGAGGTGGTGGCTGCGCTCGAGCCGACCTTCGGCGGCATCAACCTGGAGGACATCAAGGCACCCGAGTGCTTCGAGATCGAGGCGAAGCTCAAGGAGCGCATGCGCATCCCGGTCTTCCACGACGACCAGCACGGCACCGCGATCATCGTCGCGGCCGCCGTGAGGAACGCGCTCTATCTCACGGGCAAGAAGGCCGGGGACGTGAAGATCGTCGCCTCCGGGGCGGGCGCGGCAGCGCTCGCCTGCCTCAACCTGTTGGTCGCGCTCGGCGTGAAGCGCGAGAACGTGTGGGTCACCGACATTGAGGGCGTCGTCTATGAAGGCCGCCCCAAGCTGATGGACCGCTGGAAGGCGGTCTATGCGCAGAAGACCGACAAGCGCACGCTCGGCGATGTGATCGAGGGCGCCGACATCTTCCTCGGCCTTTCGGCGCCCGGCGTGCTCAAGCCCGACATGGTCAAGCGCATGGCCGAGAAGCCGCTGATCATGGCGCTCGCCAATCCGACGCCCGAGATCATGCCCGAGGAGGCGCTCGCGGCGCGCCCCGAGGCCATGATCTGCACGGGCCGCTCGGACTATTCCAACCAGGTCAACAACGTCCTCTGCTTTCCCTACATCTTCCGCGGCGCGCTCGACGTCGGCGCGACGACCATCAATGAGGCGATGAAGCTCGCCGCCGTCGAGGCGATCGCGACGCTCGCCCGCGATGCACCGTCCGACGTGGCCGCGCGTGCCTATGGCGGCGAGGCGCGCACCTTCGGCACCGGCTCGCTGATCCCGAACCCGTTCGATCCGCGGCTGATCCTGCGCATTGCGCCGGCCGTCGCGAAAGCGGCCATGACGTCAGGTGTCGCGACGCGGCCGATCGCCGACTTCGAGGCCTATCAGGAGCGGCTCGACCGCTTCGTGTTCCGCTCGGGCTTCATCATGCGGCCCGTGTTCACGCAGGCGAAGAGCGCGCCCAAGCGCGTGATCTACGCCGAGGGCGAGGACGAGCGCATCCTGCGCGCCACGCAGGTGCTGGTGGAGGAGGGGCTCGCGACGCCGATCCTGGTCGGCCGCCCCGCCGTGGTGGAGACGCGGCTCGAGCGCTTCGGCCTTTCGGTGCGGCCCGGCCGCGATTTCGAGTTGGTCAACCCGGAAGACGATCCGCGCTACCGCGACTACGTGCAGACCTATGTGGAGGTTGCGGGCCGCCGCGGCATCACGCCGGATGCCGCGCGCACGCTGGTGCGAACCAATAACACCGTGATCGCCGCCCTCGCGGTGCGGCGTGGCGAGGCCGATGCCATGATCTGCGGCGTCGAGGGCCGCTTCATGAATCACCTGCGCCATATCCGAGACGTGATCGGATTCTGCGACGGCGTGAGGGAATACGCGGCGCTTTCGCTGGTGATCACGGCGAAGGGCAACTACTTCATCACCGACACGCAGGTGCGGCCCGAGCCGTCGGCCGAAGAGCTCGCCGAGACCGCGGTGCTCGCCGCCGCCCATGTCCGCCGCTTCGGGCTGGTGCCGAAGATCGCGCTGGTCTCGCATTCGGACTTCGGCAGCTACGACACGCCCTCGTCGCGCAAGATGCGGCGCGCCTGCGATCTGCTCGCCGCCAACCATCCGGAGCTGGAGGTGGACGGCGAGATGCACGGCGATTCCGCGCTCAGCCCGGCCTTCCGCGAGCGGGTGTTCCCGTACTCTCGCCTGAAGGGTGAGGCCAACGTACTGATCATGCCGAACCTCGACGCCGCCAATATCGCGTATCAGATGATCAAGGTGCTCGGCGATGCGCTGCCCGTGGGACCGATCCTGATCGGCGCTGCGCGGCCCGCGCATGTGCTCACGCCGTCGGTGACGGCGCGCGGCATCGTCAACATGACGGCTGTCGCGGTCGTGGAGGCACAGGCGGGCGCAACCTTGTGACGGCGGCACGACTTTCGCGCCCAAGTGACGCGCGGAACGCGGCAAAAAAGCGCTTGATCGAGCAGCGCCTAAACCCTATGTGGGGGGCCTTGCCGCCAGGATCGGTTCCCATGGGGTCCGATCCGGCGGCATTCGCTTTCCATGGAGCCGGCTTGCCGGCACCTTGTTCGATCTCTGGTTGGGGAGGACGGCATGCGCCAGAACGCCCTCTTCCAATTGGGGACGGGCTTGGGGACCCCAGGCACCGCCCGAAAGGAAGACTTCAAGGTCGCGAAGCCCGTATCGGTCGACTCCAACGAGCGGCACGATCACTTCGTGGAGCGGAATGGGACGCGCTGTGCAGGCGTGCATCTCATCGTCGATCTCTACGATGCCGAGCGCCTGGACGACATCGATCACATCGAGGCCGCGCTGCGCCGCTGTGTTGCGGCCGCGGGCGCGACGCTGTTGCACATCCACTTGCACCACTTCGAGCCGAACGGCGGCGTTTCCGGCGTGGCGGTGCTTGCCGAGAGCCACATCTCGATCCATTCCTGGCCCGAGGCGAACTACGCGGCGCTCGACGTGTTCATGTGCGGCGACGCCGAGCCCGAGAAGTGCATCCCGGTGCTGCGCGAGGCCTTCAAAGCGAAGCGCGTGGCCGTGAGCGAATTGCTGCGCGGGCAGGGTGCCTGAGCCGCTTCTCGTTTCTTCCATCTACGCAGCTCTGTATGGCCGGGCTAGCCCCGGCCATAATGCTGTTCACCGCAAAGCCGGCGAGGACGTCATGGCCGAGAAGCGCTGGATCCCCGAAACCTTGTTCGACGACCTCGGCTTCCGCATGAGCTACGCGGTCGACGAAGTGCTCTACGAGGCCGCGACCGAGCACCAGCACCTCGTGCTGTTCGAGCACCGGCATTTCGGCAAGATGCTGATGCTCGACGGCGCGACCCAGGTGACCACGCGCGACGAGTTCATCTATCACGAGATGATGACGCATGTGCCGCTGTTCGCCCACGGCAAGGCGCGCGAGGTGCTGATCATCGGCGGCGGCGACTGCGGCATCGCCGAGGAGGCGCTCAAGCACAAGACGATCCGTCGGCTCACGCAGGTCGAGATCGACGCCTCGGTGGTCGACTTCGCCAAGGAGCACTTCCCGGAATTCGCGCGGTCCGTCTTTCGCGACAAGCGCTTCGAGAGCGTGATCGACGACGGCATGCGTTTCGTTGCGGAGACCAACCGTCGCTTCGACGTGATCATCGTCGACTCCACCGACCCGCAGGGTCCGGGCGCCGTGCTGTTCACCCGCGCGTTCTATGCCGCCTGCAAGCGCTGCCTCACCCCCGGCGGCGTGATGGTGACGCAGAACGGCGTGCCCTTCCTGCAGCCCGACGAGCTCGTCTCGTCGCTCGGGCATTTCAAGGCGCTGTTCGCCGACGCGGCCTGCTACGTGGCGGCGATCCCCACCTATGTGGGCGGTCACATGGCCATGGGCTGGGCCGCCCGGGATCGCAAGTTGCGGCAGCATTCGCCGCGCACCATCGCGGCGCGCTACCAGAAGGCCGGCCGTTTCAAGACACGCTACTGGACGCCCGAGGTGCACGTCGCGGCCTTTGCCCTGCCGCGCTTCATCGCCGAGCACGTGGCGAGGGCAAAGCGAAGGTGATCGTGTAGCCCGGATGAGCGAAGCGACATCCGGGAACAGCGGTGCAAAGACCCGGATTTCGCTTGCGCTCATCCGGGCTACGGCGCCGTTCACTCGCTGCGTGGCCCGAACAGCCGCTCCGCATTGCCGTGCGCGATGTTCTTCGCCTGCTCGGCCGGGAGCTGCGCCAGCCAGGCGCGATACTCCTTCATCAGCGAGTCGTACTGGAACCAGCGCTCGTTGATCCAGGTATCCGAGCCGATCAGGAAGCGCCGCGAATGCGCCGCGAAGAGCGCACGCCAGTCCGCCGAGAGCTTGCCGCCGGCTTCGGCGATGCCGCTGCGATACGAGAGCTCGCCCATCAGCGCCGGGTATGTCTCGAGCAGCTCCTTCACGCGCGCGGGCGCGATCGAGAAGCCGGTATGCGCCCAGATGATGCGCGCTTTCGCATTGTGCCCGAGCAGGATCAGCAGCGCCTCCTCGTCGCAATGCGCGTGCAGCCAAAGATCTTTCTCGACCGCGAAGTCCACGATCCGCTTCACCAGCGGGCTCGCGGCGGTCTTGCCGTAGATGTGGAATTCGCCGATGCCGCGATAGTAGCCGCGCTTGTACTCGGACTGGATCAGCTCCCAGGTCGCCTTGTCGTTGAACCAGGTCTGGATGTCCGCGCGCACGCGATAGGGGCGGATGAAGGGCACCACCCAGAGCCCCGGCGCCTTCACGTCCATGAGCTGATGGGTGCCCTTGTTCGGGCGGCTGGTCGAGAGGATGCCGGTGACGCCGTTGCGGCGGAACACCTCGAGCAGCTTGTCGAGCTCGTAATAGGGATTGGGCTCCTGGTTGTAGTGCATATGCGCGTCGAACAGCCTCAGCTGCTCCTGCGCCTGTACGGGCGTGGCGGCGAGATGCGCCGCGAGCACCGCCGCGCCGAGCGCCTGCACGATCCGGACGATCATGGATGTTCCCTCCTGCCCGGAACGGCCATACGGCAGGCCTGACCGTGCGGCAAGAGGATGCGGCGTCGCGGGTTGAAGTGCTGGTCCAATACTCCGTTCGTGCCCGCGAAAGCGGTCACCCAGTGCAACACGCCGCTGCCTTGGTCCCCGCGGTG
>JAEYAU010000111.1 GCA_023404705.1 Pseudomonadota bacterium | reverse complement strand
TTTCCCCTGCTGTTTCGGCCGCAGCAACCACTTCACCCAATAAACACAGGGTTCTCGATGTTGCAGGGCCTCCAAAGCCGGCCTTGTAAGTCGTTGAATTCCTAGTGGTCGTTTTGAGTCAGACTCTCAGGATGACGGGTCTACGGCGGGGCTAGGCTCCAATCGCCGCGGCTCGTACACTCGTTTAGCCAATCGTCGAATCTCGATTCGCTCTCTGAACCCATGGCCGCGCGCTCCAGGTCTCCTGATTCAACAGCTGCTCTCGCGGCCGATCGCGCGGCCGCGTTGACGATGAATCCCGTTTCACGTGAAACGTTGGAGCGGCTCGAGGGATTCATAGACATGCTGCTCACGTGGCAGAAGACCACGAACCTCATCGCGCCGGCCACCATTCCGGTGCTGTGGACGCGTCACGTCGCGGACTCGCTGCAGCTCCTCGATGCCGCTCCCGAGGCGGGCGCCTGGGTCGACTTCGGGTCCGGCGGCGGCTTTCCGGGCCTGGTGCTCGGCTGTGCGCTCGCGGATCGACCGGAAGCCCAGATCCACCTCGTCGAGAGCAATGGCAAGAAGGCTGCGTTTCTGCGCGAGGTCGCGCGCGCGCTGCGGCTGCCGGTCCGCGTCCATGCTCAGCGAATCGAAGATTTTGTGGCATCTTACGCCGGGCCGGCCGACGTGGTGACGGCACGTGCGCTGGCGTCTCTGACGGAGCTCCTGGCCTATGCGCATCCCTTGTTGAAAAGGGGTGCATTAGGGCTCTTCCCGAAGGGGCAAGATGTAGAGGCTGAATTGACCGAAGCCTCTAAATATTGGAACATCGACGTGGAGCTGCTGCCGTCGCGGACCGACCCGAAAGCCCGGCTGGTCCTCGTCCGGCGCGCCGAACGCCTCGCTAAACCTTTGTAATCGCAAGGTAAATTCGGCCTCGATTCGGCCGCGCAACGAACCGGAATGCAGATGAGCGACAATCCGAGGATGCCGCGCGTTCTCGCCCTGGCGAACCAGAAGGGCGGCGTCGGTAAGACGACAACTGCCATCAACCTCGGCACGGCCCTCGCCGCGATCGGCGAGCACGTCCTGGTGGTCGACCTCGACCCGCAGGGCAATGCCTCGACCGGGCTCGGCATCACCTACAAGAGCCGGCGGCACTCGACCTATGACGTGCTGATGGGCGACGCCACCATGCGCGAGGCGATCCACGAGACCGCGGTGCCGCGGCTGCACATCGTGCCCTCGACCATGGACCTGTCGGGCTTCGAGCTGCAGATCGCGCAGGAGCGCGATCGCGCGTTCCGGCTGCGCAACGCGCTGCGCGAGGTCAACGCGGCGCCGGGCGACGGGCTCGAATACAGCTACGTGCTGATCGACTGTCCGCCTTCGCTCAATCTTGTCACCGTCAATGCGATGGCGGCCGCGCACTCGATCCTGGTGCCGCTTCAGTGCGAGTTCTTCGCGCTCGAAGGCTTGTCGCAGCTGCTCAAGACGGTCGAGCAAGTAAAGAGCAATCTCAATCCGGGTCTCACGATCCACGGCATCGTGCTGACCATGTTCGACGCGCGCAACAATCTGTGCGGCCAGGTGGTCGCCGACGTGCGCAGCTTCATGGGCGAGAAGGTCTATCAGACCATCATCCCGCGCAATGTGCGCGTCTCCGAGGCGCCGTCCTACGGCAAGCCGGTGCTGCTCTACGATCTCAAATGCGTCGGCAGCCAGGCCTATCTGCGGCTCGCCTCCGAGATCATCCAGCGCGAGAAGACGCTGCGCGCGGCGTGATCGCGCGTGAACTCAGCCGTGAATGATCCGTGCGGTGCGGATTTCGAATGTGCGTTCCTTTGGGAGTGAAGCGTTGAATCAGCGGGTTGCGAAGGAGGCGGTGATGGCGGAAGAGGCACGATCGCGACTGGGGCGCGGCCTCGCCGCATTGATCGGCGACGTCGACGACGAGAGCTCGGTGGTCGAGCGCACGCGCAGTCAGCGTCGCGTGCCGATCGAGTTCGTCAAACCCAATCCGCGCAACCCGCGCCGCGTCTTCGCCGAGGCCGATCTCGACGAGCTCGCGGCCTCGATCAAGGAGCGTGGCATCATCCAGCCGATCCTGGTGCGCACCGTGCCGGGCGCGATGGACCAATACGAGATCATCGCGGGCGAGCGGCGCTGGCGCGCGGCGCAGCGCGCCGGCGTGCACGACGTGCCGATCGTGCTGCTCGAAGTGAGCGACCGCGAAGCGCTCGAGCTCGCGATCATCGAGAACGTGCAGCGCACCGATCTCAATCCGCTCGAAGAGGCGATGGGGTATCAAGCGCTCGCCGACGAGTTCGGGCACAATCAAGAGGACATCGCCAAGATCGTCGGCAAGAGCCGCAGCCACGTCACCAACACGGTGCGCCTGCTGCGCCTGCCCGACTCCGTGAAGGCCTATCTCAACGAGGGCAAGCTCTCGGCCGGACATGCGCGTGCGCTGCTCTCGCAGAGCGATCCAGAAGCGGCCGCGAAAGCGATCGTCGAGCAGGGACTGAATGTGCGCCAGGTCGAGGCGCTGGCGCAGGAGCAGGCCGAGAAGGCCGGCAAGGTGTCGAAGGCGCGGCCGCGCGTCGAGAAGGACGCGGACACGCGCGCGATCGAGAAGCGCCTCTCCGATGCGCTCGGGCTCGCGGTCTCGATCGAGCACCGCGGCAATGGCGGGCAGATCAAGATCAAGTACAAGAGCCTCGAGCAGCTCGACGAGGTGATCCGCCGGCTGGAGCAGGGCGGCTGAGTCGTTTTCGGTGAGATCGATCCCATCTCCGTTCGTGCCCGCGAAAGGCGAAAGCGGTCATCCAGGAGACACGCACGTCACAACCTGCGGCTCCTGGGTCCCCGCTTTCGCGGGGACGAACGGGTGTCGGCTCGCTTAGCGCGTCAGCGTGCCGTAACGCGACGGCGTAATCCTCAGCCTGTCCGAGCTTGTCCGTCTCCGATCCATCGGCGCGCCATATTGCGCCGTCACCATGGATCCAGTCCCTGGCTTGTGGCCTGGTCTGCCCGAGTCCGGCTGGCCAAGTTACGGCTCGTCAACCAGACTCGTCGACTGTGAGCACCGTCGTCGCGCAGCGGGAGGCTCCATGACGTTCCTTCTCAGACTTGCTGCCCTTGCGAGCGCCGCGGTTCTCGCCGCGTGCGGCACCATCGGTCCCGGCTATGCGCCCGTGGCCCAAGCGCCCGCGGTGCAGTCGGCCCCGCCGCAGACAGCCGAGCTCGAGTCCGAGCCGACCGATGCGCCGCCGCGGCGGCGGCCCCGGCGCACAGCGCGTGCGGAGGTCGAGGCCACGTCGAGCGTCGTGGTCAGCAAGCCTGTGGTCTACAACTCGCCCGAATGGAAGGAGCGCGAGAAGCGCCGCGACGAGGAGCTCAACCGCAAGATCAACAGCATCTGCCGCGGGTGCTGAAAGAATGAACTCTGGTTCATATTCAACGATTGAAATACGGCTTTAAACGCGAACAATCAAAAATTCGTCTGATCTTTCAAGCGGACTTGCGACGCGCCGACGTGGCGATCGCGAGCAAGGCCCGCTGCACGGCGGCCTCGGCGAGGTCGGCGTGGCGCCTCGTTTCCAGTTCGGCCTCGGCGAGCTGCGCCATCGCGCGGGCGAGCCGCTCGCTGGTCCAGCCGCGCAGCGCGGCCTCGACCAGCGGCTTGCGGCGGAAATGCAGGGTCGGGTCCATCCGCTCCAGCGCGTCGGGCACGCCGTTCTCGATCGCGAGCTTGATCGCGTGCAGCTTCTCGACCTGGCGCAATGCGGCGCCGACGATGGTCGAAGCCGCGGTGCCGGCCGCGCGCGCCTTGACGAACTGGATCTCGACGTCGGCCGGCTTGCCCAGGAAGGCCGAGTCGATGATGCCGTCGAGCGCAAGCGCCGAGGCGTCGGCGACGACCGCGGCCACGTCATCGAGCTCGATGCGCTCCTTGCCGGCCGCATAGAGCATCAGCTTGCCGACCTCCGCGCGTGACGCGCGGCGATCGCCGCCGAGCAGCGCGATCAGCGCCGCGCGCGCATCGGGCGCGATCGCCAGGCCGCTCGCCCGCGCCTCGTCGTCGATCAGCCGCGCAAGATCGCGCTCGGTGTCCGCGTAACACGGGATCGCCGCGACGTTGCGCGCCTTCTCGCAGAGCGCGCGCAAGCCGGTGCCGCGCCGCAGATCACCGGCCTCGATCACGACGCGCGTATCCACCAGCTTGGTCTCGATCAGCGCCTCGACGGCCGGCACAATGTTGCGGCTGCCGGCCTTCACCCAAATGGCGCGGCGGCCGCCGAACAGGCCGACCGTCGTCGCCTCGTCCACCAGCCGCGCCGGATCGCTCGCGATGACCTCGCCGTCGAGCCGCACCAGGGCGAAGGGATCCGCCGCATCGTCGACCGAAGACTTGACGATGATCTCGGCGCGCTCGCTCACCAGGCCGCCGTCGGGACCGAACAGCAGCACGATCGGCCGCGCCGGATCGGGACGCGCCACGAAGCTTTCGATCTCGGCTCCCTTGAGGGCGACCATGCGGCTATCGCTGGAAACGGCCGGCGCGCGCTGGTTTCTTCGATCTGCGCACGCCTGCGCCGGCGTGCGCGCTGCGCCGGAGCATCCGCTAGCTTCCCGCGATCACGACCGAAGCGAGGCGCAAGCGGATGTGATCCGCAATGACGCGCGCGGCCCGCTCCTCCGCGTCGCGTTGCGCGCGCACGCGCGCGAAGCGCTGCTGCTGACCCGGCACGTCGGAGGTTACGCGCGAGAAGGTCTGGCCCGTGGCGACGGGCTTACCGGTCGCCAGGCTCAAGAGCTGATAGGTCGCATCGATGCCGGTCACCTCGACCTCGGCGCGGCCCGAGGTGACGTCCACCGTGATCGGCGTGGTCCTCAGCACCATGCGCACGACGAGCCGGTGCGTGGGCGGCGCAGCCCCGCCGCCACCCTGGAGCGCGAAACGCAGCGCGTCCTGGATCTCGACGGCAAGCCGTGCCTCAGCTCCGCCCTTCGGCGCGTCGATCGGCGCGATCTCGATGGCGGCGAGCGCCTCGCGCACGTTCGGCGCGCCGCCCGCGACCGGAGCGGTGCCGTACATCGGCTGGAAGCAGCCGGCGGTCAGCAGCGCAAGCGCCGCCACGATGCTCCAGCGCAAGCCCATTCGGCCCATCCCGTTACGCGACCACATTCACGATCCTCTGCGGCACGACGATGATCTTCTTCGGCGCCTTGCCGTCCAGCGCGCGCCGGACTGCTTCGAGTTCTAGCACGGCTGCCTCGATGTCGGAATTGGCCGCGTCACGGGCCACCGTCACGTCGGCGCGCTTCTTGCCGTTGATCTGGACCGGCAGAATGATGGTGTCCTCGACCAGCAGCGATTCATCGGCTTTCGGCCAAGCCGCCTCGGCGATCAGCCCCTTCTGGCCCAGGACCGACCAGCACTCCTCGGCCAGGTGCGGCATCATGGGAGCGAAGAGCTGCACCAGGATGGCGACGGCCTCGCGCAGCGCTGCCAAATAGGCGCGGCCGGGCGTCTTGCCCTTCTGCGACGCGAGGCTCGCCTGCAGGGCGTTCGAGAGCTCGTAGACGTGGGCGACGCAGCGGTTGAAGCGCAGCTTGGCGACGTCCTCGGTGACACTGGCGAGCGCGCGGTGCGCGGCCTTGCGGATCGCCATCGCCTCAGTCTCGTCGTCGTCCGTGCCCGGCGTCGCATTGCAGACGGCGGCGACGTCCGCCACCAGGCGCCACAGGCGCTGCACGAAGCGCCAGGCGCCCTGCACGCCTTCCTCGGTCCAGATCACGTCGCGCTCGGGCGGCGAGTCCGAGAGCATGAACCAGCGCGCCACGTCGGCGCCGTAGCTGCCGATGATGTCGTCGGGATCGACCGTGTTGCGCTTCGACTTCGACATCTTCTCGATCGAGCCGATCTTCACGTCCTCGCCGGTCGCGTTCAGCGTGGCGCGGCGCGTCTCGCCGACGGTCTCGATCTTGATCTCGGACGGCATCGCGAAGCTGCCGTCCTTCTTCTGATAGGTCTCGTGGACCACCATGCCTTGCGTGAACAGGCCCGCGAACGGCTCGTCCAGCGAGACATGGCCGGTCTCGCGCATCGCGCGCGTGAAGAAGCGGCTGTAGAGCAGGTGCAGGATCGCGGGCTCGATGCCGCCGATATACTGATCGACCGGCAGCCAATCGTCGGCGACCGCCGGATCGGTCGGCGTGTCGGTGCGCCACGGATCCGTGAAGCGCGCGAAGTACCAGGACGAGTCCACGAAGGTGTCCATCGTGTCGGTCTCGCGCCGCGCCGGCTTGCCGCATTGCGGGCAGGGCACGTTCTTCCAGGTCGGATGCCGGTCGAGCGGGTTGCCGGGTCGGTCGAACGTGACGTCCTCGGGCAGCACCACGGGCAGATCCTTCGCGGGCACCGGCACGACGCCGCAGGCCTCGCAGTGGATGATCGGGATCGGACAGCCCCAGTAGCGCTGGCGCGAGATGCCCCAGTCGCGCAGGCGGAAGTTCACTTGCCGCTCGGCCACCGGCGCGTTGCGGCGCAGCTCGCCCTCGAGGCGCTTGGCGACTTCCTCCTTGGCGTCCGCAATCGTCATGCCGTCGAGGAAGCGCGAGTTGATCATGCGGCCTTCGCCGTCATAGGCGACGTCCGTGATGACGAAGGATGCCGGATCGGTGCCGGTCGGGCACACCACCGGGGTGACGCCGAGGTCGTACTTGTTGACGAAGTCGAGGTCGCGCTGGTCGTGCGCCGGGCAGCCGAAGATCGCGCCGGTGCCGTAATCCATCAGCACGAAGTTCGCGACGTAGACCGGCAGCTTCCAACTCGGGTCGAACGGGTGGATCGCCTTGATGCCGGTGTCGAAGCCCTTCTTCTCCTGCGTCTCGATGATCTCCTGCGCGGTGCCGTGCCGCTTGCACTCGGCGATGAATTCGGCGAGCGCCGGATTCTTCGCCGCGGCCGCGACCGCGAGCGGATGATCGGGCGCGATGGCGCCGAACTTGGCGCCGAACAGCGTGTCGTGCCGAGTCGTGAAGATCTTCAGCTCGTTCTCGCCATTCGGCGTGGTCTTCGGATCGAGCGCGAAGCGCACCAGCAGGCCTTCGGAGCGGCCGATCCAGTTGCGCTGCATGATGCGCACCTTCTCGGGCCAGCGCTCGAGGGAATCGAGCGCGGTGAGCAGATCCTCCGAGAAGGCCGTGATCTTGAAGAACCACTGGGTCAGCTCGCGCTGCTCCACGGGCGCGCCCGAGCGCCAGCCGCGGCCGTCGATCACCTGCTCGTTGGCGAGCACGGTCATGTCGACCGGATCCCAGTTCACCTTCGACTGCTTGCGCTCGACCAGCCCCGCCTTGAGGAAGTCGAGGAACATCCTTTGCTGATGCTTGTAGTAAGTGGGATCGCAGGTCGCGAGCTCGCGCTCCCAGTCGAGCGACAGCCCCATGGACTGGAGCTGCTTCTTCATCGTCGCGATGTTCTCGTAGGTCCAGGCCTTGGGATGGACCTTGCGCTCCATGGCGGCGTTCTCGGCCGGCATGCCGAAGGCGTCCCAGCCCATCGGGTGCAGCACGTTGTTGCCCTTGGCGCGCATGAAGCGGGCCAGCACGTCGCCCATGGTGTAGTTGCGCACGTGCCCCATATGGATGCGCCCCGAGGGATAGGGGAACATCTCGAGCACGTAGTATTTCGGCCGCGGATCGTCGTTGCGGGTCCTGAAGATCCCGCGCTCGTCCCAGACTTTCTGCCAGCGCGGCTCGGCCTCGCGGGCGTTGTAACGATCAGCAGTCATGACAAATCAACGTCTTCCGGCGGCGAATGGATGGGCCGGACTTAGGCCATGAAAGGCCGGAGGGGTCAACGGGTCAGGGCCGCCGGAATGCGGCGGACTCGGGGCTCGCCATGTCCGCGCGGCCGGATGGTGCGCCGGTTCCGGCCGGCCGGCTCAGTTGCCGGCCTTGAGGCTCAGGATATAGGCGATGACGTCGTTGTGCTCGTCCGGCGCCAGCACCAGGGGCGGCATGGTCTTGTGCGAGGTGCGCATCGCGACATTGAGCGCGATCGGCGACATGCCGGGGGTCGCCGCGATCTCGCCAAAGCTCGGCGCATCCGCCATGGGCGAGGCGCCCTTCTGGATCGCGTGGCAGAGGCTGCAGATCTGCTTGGCGACCTCCAGGCCCTGCTTCGGATCGCCGCTTTCCTGGGCGATCGCTGTGGCGAACATCCCGATAGTTATGAGATAGGCGACGACGGCGATGCGTCCCATGGATCACCTCGCTCGGATATCTGTCTTGGCGATCACCAGGCACCACACGCAGCTCGGAGCCGGCTCGCAGGCGCCGGGCCCAGCGTAGCGCAAATCGAGGCGTTTGTTCAGTTGCCGGGCGCCGGCATGAAGCGCCATCCGCGCACGTCCGTGAGCGGAAATTTCTGCTCCGACACCTTACCAGGGTTGCCCTGGTTTCCGCCCAGCAGCGTCACATGGGTGTCGTCCCAGGAGGCGACGAAACCGACGTGACCGCTCGCCCCCTTCACCAGAGGCCGCAGCACTGCGACGGCTCCGAACTGGGGCCCCGGCAGGGCTTCTCCGTTCTTCAGCCAGGCGACGGCGAGCGCTGAGAAGAGCACGTTCTTCACGCCGGCCTGCTTCAGGCACCACGAGACGAAGGCGCCGCACCAGGCGACGCCGTCCTTCTGGTGACCGATCACGGTCACCTCAAAATATTTCTCGATCTCCGGATTGCTGGCGGCGCCCGGGATTTCCTCAACCTTCTTCTCGAGCTCCTTGCGCGCGAACGCCATCCACGGCACGGAGTCGGTGTCGGTCGATGCTGCGGCCGCATCGGTCGATTCTGCGGGGCCGACGACGAGATCCGGCTCCACCTTCAGGATCGCCGCGACTGCCTTCACGAAGCCCGCATCGAGACGCGCCCGTGCCGCGGTGCGGAGCGCGTCGACCGTCGTGGTCTTGGTCAGGAGCGCAGGTCGCAGCTCGAACAGCTTGGAGCGCTCGGCCTCGTCGATCTTGCCGGTCAGCACGCTGTCGACCGTCTGGCTTGCCTGCGCGGCCATGACGAGCCCGAGCGCGCGCACGCCGAGGACGCGCGCGAGACACAGCTCCTCGCCGGTCGGAAGGCGCTTCTCCGGCGTCGTGCCCTGAAACTCTTCGGTGAGCTTCGCGGCCATGCGCGCCGCGACGGCGGGTTGCGCATATGGATTGAACCGATCCGCGTCGCCGAAGCCCGTGATGGCGCGATCGTTGTAGGCGGTCCAGTCAGCCGCCGTCATGGCGAACGGCCCGAATGCGCCGGTCGGCGCCGGCGAGTTGCTGAGGCCGGTCTCGGCGTCGGCGAGTGCGAACAGGAAGTGGGCATTCGTGCCGACCAGTCGTGCGGCGTCGAGACAGGCCTGCGCGAACTGAGCATCCTTGATCACGACAGGCTGAAAGACAGGCCGCAACCATACGCGCCGGGCGAAGCCTTCATCCTTGCTTCCATCCGGCTGGTGGACTCTGATCTTCCACCAGGTCGCGTCGACCTCTGTCAGCTTGTCGATCGGCACGTCGCGCATCACGACCGGATCTTCGTCCTTGGGGTCGGCGTCAGGTGCGCTGCGAAGAATGAACGGCGTCGCGTCGACCTGAAACTGTCCGGTCTCGACCGGAGGCGGCGGCGGCTCGGGCGGCTTGACCTCTCCGGACTGACCGACAACGAGACCGTCGGTGACGAGCTGCTTCAGGAGGGCCATGGCGCCGACCTGATCGCTCGGGGCGTTCGGATCGAACTTGCCGTCGGCGACGTACTTTCCCTTCGTGTAGTGATTGGTGAAGGACCACAGATAGGGTGACTTCACCTCCGGGTGAAAGCGGCGATAGCCCCAGCCGTGTATCGCTCCAGCGTGTAGGCGATGCGTTCGATCGTCCACTTGTCGATAGCGCTCAAGCCTCGTCCGGTGAGCGCATCGATCGCGCTGTGGACCCAGTTGTCGAAGGGCGGTGTCTTGGGCCGGCCGGCGGGTACGCGCTTGGTCTGCGCACCGAGCGGATCACCGTTGTGGAGGTGCTTCTTGGGCGCGAAGCTGCATTCGAGCGAGTGAATGATGCCGACCACGTACCAGGGCACGCCGGTCTTCGCTTCCACCGGGGTATAGAACTGATCCTTCAGCCCCTTCAACGTCTGCGCGGCCTTCTGGATTTTCGAGGCCTGCGCGGCATTCAGGCTGACGGTGCTCCACATGTTGGCGTATTCGCCGGCCACCTCGTGGAATTTCGGCTCGACCTTGGCCATTTGCGTGCCTCACAAAGCGCCCGAGCGGATGATTTGGTTGTAGAGCGGCCTGTCGAGCACCGGATCGCCCGGCAGGTTGAACTTGGCGCGCAAGCTGGGAATGGCCTCTCGCATCCCGGCGACGACGGCGGGACCGAAGGTCGTTGCGCGGAGACCCTGCGGGACCGGGAGATTGTTCTTCTCCAACGCCCTGACGATGTCCGCTGCCGTCTTCATCGGATCCACGGTCCCGCCCACATCGACGGGACGCGAGAAGACGCCGACCTCGAACCCGCTGCGCAGGCCCGCGGCTTGGCAAGAGGGAAAGACCGCTTGGGCATTACGCAGGCGGTTCAGATCGGCTGCCGTCACGACGGTGTCGGATGCAGCGGTGTCGCGTGGGTAGAGCTGCCCGCGATAGAACTCTCGCAGCTGAACGCGAGTCGCCGAACCCGAAGCTCCGAAGTCGCCGGTGTCCTCGACACACAGCGCGCGCTGAAAGCTCCTTGCGCTCTCGAGGCTGATGCTTCTCCTCTCGATGTCCGTGACGGCTCCCGTAACACCTCTCGGGGGAGGCGGCGTCACAGTCACAGTCTGTGTGCTGCGAATGACCGGTCTGACGACCGGCGGCGCAACGACCGACTCGGGCATCGTGACCGGGCTGCTGCCGACCGCCGCCGCAGGACCGCCACGCTCCAGCGTCGTCAGCGTCGTGTTGATCTCGGTCTCGATCGTGAACGGCGCGCAGATGCGCAGATAGGATTGCAGCGCGTGGATCGCGGCCGGGCGGTTGTCGATGCGCGTGCGAATGATCCGGGTGCGGAAGTCCTCGCGCCGGCTGAGCACGAGCGTCTGCACGGTCGAATGGTTCACCTCGAGCAGCAGGCTCGACTGAATATTGGTGAAGGTGTTGGCAGCGAGCCCGAAGGCAATCGCAACGGCCGTGATCGGATCCGCGCCGACGCCGGCGATGCGCATGATGGCGGTCGTCGCGGCCGCGGTGTCAGCCAGTTGCTTGAGCACCGGCTCCGTCGTGCGCTTCTGGGAGTAGAGCCACGCCAGATAGGCGTCACAGCGCCGGTCGATGTCGTTCATTCCAGCCTGAACGAAGATCTCCCAGTCGCGCCCCCCGAGCAGCGTATCGTTGCAGCGGAAGATGTCGCCCTCGAGCACGACGACCCGGAGGCCGGCCTGCTGGCAGATGTAGCCGATGTAGATTTCCTGCAGCTGCGTGGCCGACACCAGGCTCTGGGCGTAGAGCTCCGTGCCGACACCCTGGCGCAGATATTTGGCATCCTCCTGGGCGCAGGCGGATGCGAGCAGTCCAAAAGCAGCCGACGCGAACGCGACTCTGACACGCATTCCGTCCCCCTCCCCTGGTTCGGAATGTACGCCGACGTTGTATTTCAATAAGAGCACGGTCCGGGGGATGTGACAACTACGAGTCGCCCTCGCGGCAAATTTGCCGCGTAGATTCGGCCAAAAAGATGCCAGAGGATCAGCGAGTTAGCGGCTGCTAAAAATGAGCGGGGACGAGGGAGCGCTCGGGGATGCGCCGCGTCAACCCGGGCCTAGCGGCGCGTAAAACCTTCGCGCACCGAGTTGATCTGGCGGCCCGTCGCCTCGTCCTTCGTGCTGCCGGCGCCCGGCTGCGAGAAGGTGTCGCTGCAATGCATGCGGCCCTGATCGCGAATCCCGCCCGCGAAGTTGTCGAAGGTGAGCTGCCGGCACTGGTCGTTGGGATCGGACGAGAGCCAGATGGTGGCGGTGCGCAGGCCCGCCTCGGTGGCATTACGCGGCGCGGGCGGGCCGAAGGGCTCGCCCGGCATCACGGTCGCACGGCTCGAGGCCACGTAGAAGCCGACCGCGAAGATCACGCTGAGCCCAAAGCATGCGGTCGCCACGTGGCTGACACGCCACGCGCGCCGACGGCTCGTCCTGGCTTCGCTCTTGCTGCTCATCCGCCCACGAATACGCGTTCCGGCAACTGGAGCACACCGGTTTAGTTGTGTGCCGTTGCCAGGGCGTTAAGTGATTGTTCGAGTTTCGAGCGAATCCGCTGTTTTTTCAAAGACTCGCGCGAGTCGGCATATTTCGCACTAGGCGCGGGCCAAGGCCCGACCGGACCATCCCCCGCTGCGGACCAGCAGCCAGCCGACGATCGCGATGTTGATCAGATTCCAGACCGAGCCGTTGAGGAAGGCGGCCCGATAGGAGCCCGTCAGGTCGAAGATCACGCCGGACATCCAGCCGCCCAGCGCCATGCCGGCGAGCGAGAGCATCAGGATCACGCCGACGCGCGTGGCGGCCTCCTGGGGCGCGAAGTATTCGCGCACGGCCACCGCATACATCGGCACGATGCCGCCCTGGAACAGGCCGAACAACGCCGAGATCACGTAGAGCGAGACGAGCCCGTCGAACAACGAGTAGAGCACAAGCGCGACCGCTTGCAGCACGGAGCCGAGCAGCAGCGCCGCCAGGCCGCCGATGCGGTCCGCGATGAAGCCCGAGCCGATGCGGCTGACGATGCCGAAGGCGAGCATCAGCGAGAGCATCTCGGCGCCGCGCGCGACGCCGTAACCGAGATCGCCGCAATAGGCGACGATGTGGACCTGCGGCATCGCCATGGCGACGCAGCAGGCGAGCGACGCAATGGCGAGCAGCGCTTGCAGCGTGTTGGGCTTCAGTCCCGGAATGCTGAACGGCGCACTCGGCGCGGCGCCGGTCGCATCGAGCGCAAGCGCGGGCGCGCGGCGGCGCAGTCCCCACACCAGCGTCGCATTGGCGATGATGCAGACGATGCCGATGCCGATGTGCGTCGGACGCCAGCCCGCGCTGGCGATGAAGTGCTGGATGATCGGCGGCCAGACGGTGCCGGCGAGATAATTGCCCGAGGAGGCGATCGCGATCGCGATGCCGCGGCGGCGCGCGAACCAATAGGAGATGTCCGCGAGCAGCGGGCCGAAGCTCGCCGAGGTGCCGAGGCCGATGATCAGATGCGCGGCCGCGAACAGCCAGAGATTCGGCGCGAGGCCCGCCAGCACATAGCCGAGGCCGAGGCAGGCGGCGCCGGCCGCGATCGGCGCGACGATGCCGAAGCGATCCGCGAGGCGACCCATGAAGACGCCGCCCACCGCAAAGCCCACCATGCTGAGCGTATAGGGCAGCGACGCCTCGGCGCGCGCGACGCCGAAGTCCGCCTGCACGGCCGGCAGCGCGACCACGAAGGACCACATGCCGATGCTGCCGACAGTGCCGATCATCAGCGCGACCACGAGGCGGAGCCACGCGGTACGCGAATCGATCTCGTCTTGTCTGGCGTGCATGGGTCCCGGAATCCCTGCCGACCGAATGGTGACCTCAGGCTCGTAGCATCCGGAAGCGCGCGGCTCCAGCGGGTGCGGCGCAGGCCTGGGATGCGCGGCCATCTGCCGTAGTGCGCTCGGCGGATCAAGGGTCTTCGCGCAACCGCATGGCCCGGGCCGCCGAGCACACCCTACGGATCGGCCTCGCTACGCAGCCGGCAGATGCGCGATCGGCGCGTGGGCTACGACGGCGTTGCGGCCGCGGCGCTTGGCGCCATAGAGCGCCGCGTCGGCGGCTTCGAGCAGGATGCCGGCGCTCTCGTCCGGTTCCGGCACCAGCGAGGCGACGCCGATGCTGACCGTGACGTGGCCGGCCGGCGCGCCCGCATGCTTGAGGCCGAGATCCTCGACGGCGGCGCGCAGGCGTGTACCGAGCGCGATCGCGGCGTCCGTGTCGGCCTCGCGCATCAGCACCGCGAACTCCTCGCCGCCATAGCGCGCGACCAGCGCGGCGCGGCCCGCGGCTGCGCCCGCAAGGGTCTCGCCGACGGTGCGCAGACAGGCATCGCCGTCGACATGACCGTAGGTGTCGTTGAAGGGCTTGAAGTGATCGACATCGATCATCATGAGCGCGAGCGGCCGGCCTTGCGCAGCGGCGCTGCGCCATTCGGCTTCGAGACGCGCGTCGAAGGCGCGGCGGTTGGCGAGGCCCGAGAGGCTGTCGATGCGCGAGAGCTCCTCGAGATGACGGTTGGCCACCTGCAGATCGTCCTCGCGCACCGCGAGGCGGCGCGCCATGTCGTCGAGCGCCGCGGCGAGCGGCGCGAACTCGGCGGCCCAGTCCTTCGACGATGCGCGCACATCGAGATTGCCGCGGCCGATGCGCGCTGCGGCGCGCGCGAGCCGATGAATCGGCTGCACGATCATGCGCTCGCCGCCCCACCAGACGGCGAGCAGCACGAAACAGCAGACCAGCGCGAGCTGCACATAGGCGAGCCACATCTCGTATTCGACCCGCCCCAGCACGGCGCGTTCGTCGACGCCGACTGCGAGCCGCGCGTCGAGACCGGGCAGACGCAGCACGCCGAAGATGCGGCGTGTGCCGTCGTGGCCCGCAAGCGTGACGATGCCGGACTCGCGCCGCAGCACCTCCTGCACGCGCGGGTCGTTGCCGAGCTTGCGGCCGAGCCATCTTTCGGGCGCGGGATGCGCCGCGATCACGGCGCCGCTCGCATCCATGATCATGGTGAGCGCGCCGGCGCGTTGGGCGGCGGCGGCTGCGAGCCGTCCCATCCATTGCAGATCGATGCCGGCCGTGATCACGCCGTCGGCGCCTTCGGTCGGGATCGCGGCGACGATGCCGGGACCGCCGTTCTGCCGGCTGATCAGATAATCGCTCAGGACGAATTTGCCGCTGCGCAGCGCCTCCTGGAAGTAGGGCCGGTCCGACGTGTCGAGGCCGACCACTTGCGGCGCCGTCGCACAGACGATGCGGCCGCTCGGATTGGCGATGGCGAGGGAGGTGATCCAGGGCGCGGCCGAGGCCGTGTCGGTGAGGAAGCGCGTGCAGTTGGCATCCGATGCGAGCGTGCCGCGCACACGCGCCACGACCTGCAGGATGGAGCGCACCGCGATGACGACCTCGCGCTGCGCATCGGCGCCGAGGCGCGCGATGGCCATCACGTCCTTGTGAGCACTCTCGATGCGCTCCGCGCGCGCGGCCTCGTGCAGCCGGATGCGGTCGAGCATCAGGGGCGTGACGGTGAGCAGCGCGAGCAGAAGGATGCGGGCGCGAATGCTCAGGGTCGGCTTGCGGCGCGCCGCTGTGCTCGATTGCACCTGATCCTTCGCCATGCCAAATCCCCCGCGACCCAGATAGCCGGGAGCGGGTTAATTTCGGCTTCAGGAGACCCCATGACCGAGAGCGACGGACTGGCCCGCGTCACGGCCGAGATCGCGCAGGCCTGCCGGGATGCGGGCCGCGATCCCGCGAGTGTCACCCTGGTCGCGGTGTCCAAGACGTTCGGGGCCGAGGCCATCGAACCAGTGATCGCGGCCGGGCAGCGGGTATTCGGCGAGAACCGGGTGCAGGAGGCGAAGGCCAAGTGGCCGGCGCTCAAGGCACGGGTTCCGGACCTGCAGCTCCATCTCATCGGCTCGCTGCAGTCGAACAAGGCCAAGGAGGCGGTGGCGCTGTTCGATGCGATCCACTCCCTGGACCGGGCGAGCCTCGCCGAGGCGCTCGCCAAGGAGATCGCGCGCCAGGGCCGGACGCCGCAGCTGTTCGTCGAGATCAATACGGGCTCGGAGCCGCAGAAGGCCGGCGTGATGCCCGAGGAGGCGGACGCCTTCCTGGCCAAGTGCCGCGACACCTGGCGGCTGCCGATCGCCGGGCTGATGTGCATCCCGCCGTTCGAGGAGGCGCCGGCACCGCATTTTGCGCTCACGGCCAAGATCGCCAAGCGGAACGGGCTCGCGCTCCTGTCGATGGGCATGAGCGCCGATTTCGCCACCGCCATCGCGTTCGGCGCCACCCATGTGCGGGTCGGCACCGCGATTTTCGGCACGCGGCCTAAGCCGTTGTGATGGCAACTTATTTCATAGACTGAACGGCCGTTCGGCTAGCCGATCTCGATCCGAGTGTCCGGCCCCAGCAGCGTGAGCAGCCGGCGCAGGGTTGGCGCCGTGAAGGCGACGCAGCCGGCGGTCGGCCGGAAGCCCGGGCGGGCCACATGCAGAAACACCGCGCTGCCACGGCCCGCAATCCGCGGCCTTGTGTTGTGGTCGATCTCGATGATCAGGTCGTAGAGGTGGTCCTCGCGCCAGAGCCGGTCGCCGGTGGCGCCGGCCGGGACGCGGATCGGCTGGTTGTAGCGGCGATCGCCCGGGTCCTCGCACCAGCCGTCCTCGGGTCCGATCCGCCGCGTCGGCAGCCGCGATTTCGGCGGTGTCCCGCGGTCGGGACGCCACCAGAGGCGGACCAGGCGAAATGTCCCGCGCGGGGTGGCGCCGTCGCCTTCACGCTTGTTGGCCTTGATGCCACCGCGGCCGAGCGCAACCGGCAGGTGACGGCCCGCGACCGTCAGCCAGCCGCGCGTCGGATCGCCGGGCCGCGCTTTCACGCGCAGGAATCGAACCGTGCGTCGAACCATGACACCGTTTTGCCAGGAAATTCGGATGCCCTGAAGGGCGCATCGCGCGCCCTCGGTTTCGGCGCGCGGGCGTCCAACCTGAAGTTAGCAACAGCGCAGCGGCTCACGGCTTGCGCTTTTCCGTCCGAATGGTCTACTGCGCGCCAATGTCAGTCCCGAATGCGACCCGAGGCGGTCGAATCCCATGAGCAATACCCGCAACATCCTCATCGTCGACGATGACACGGAGCTGCGCGAGGCCCTCGTCGAGCAGCTGGCCCTGCACGAGGAGTTCAAGGCCATCGCGGTCGACTCCGGCGCCAAGGGCGTGCAGGAGGCGCGCAATGGGCAAGTCGATCTGGTCATCATGGATGTCGGCCTGCCGGATGTGGACGGACGCGAAGCCGTGCGCATCCTGCGCAAGAACGGCTTCAAGGCGCCGATCATCATGCTGACCGGCCACGACACCGACTCGGACACGATCCTCGGGCTCGAGTCGGGCGCCAATGATTACGTGACCAAGCCGTTCCGCTTCGCGGTGCTGCTCGCGCGCATCCGCGCACAGCTGCGCCAGCACGAGGCGAGCGAGGACGCGGTGTTCACGATCGGGCCCTACACGTTCCGTCCGAGCTCGAAGCTGCTCACCAATCCGAAGGGCAACAAGATCCGCCTCACCGAGAAGGAAACCGCGATCCTGCGCTATCTTTATCGCGCGGGTCAGCGGCCGGTGTCGCGCGAGGTGCTGCTGCAGGAAGTGTGGGGCTACAATTCCGGCGTGACCACGCACACGCTCGAGACGCACATCTATCGCCTGCGTCAGAAGGTCGAGCGTGACGCGTCGGTGCCCAGCATCCTGGTGACCGAGGGCGGCGGCTACAAGCTGGTCCCGTGATGCGAACGACGCGATGAGCCTCGAGGACGACATCGCGTTCCTGGAAAGCGTTCCGACGCTCGCACTCCTGGGCCGCGAGGCGCTGCGCATCATCGCGATCGGCGCCGAGAACCGCTACGTGCACAGCGGCAACGTGCTGTTCAGCGAGGGCGAGCCGGCGGACGCCGGCTATGTCGTGCAGGAGGGCTCGTTCGAGCTCGCGACCCAGGCGCGGCTGCCGGCCGCGACGGTCGGGCCAGGCACGCTCCTGGGCGAGACCGCGCTGGTCGCCGAATCGACTCGGCCCGTGACCGCGACCGCGCTCGAGCCCTCGACGGTGATTCGCATCCCGCGCACGCTGTTCATGCGCATGCTGGAAGGCTACCCGGAGGCGGCGCGGCGGCTGCGCGACAACATGGCGGCGCGGGTGCAGAGTTCGCTGCGGGATCTGAGCGGGGTGCGGGCCGTGCTCGACGCGGGTGGCGGATCTTGAGTCTGGACGGATCGCGACCCGCTAAATCTTGATTCAGTACAAAGCAAGTTACGGTCCCATCGGCGACCTCGCCGAGACGATGGCGCGCGCGAGCGGCTGCGCCTTAACCTTTTGATTACAAACGAATCTCCACCCGATTCGGGAGCCCGATTCGTTCTCCGAGAACAAATCGGAACGCCACCGGAATGGGCGGCCGTGCAGAACGCCTGAACTCGAAACGCACCCAAGCGATGAATTGAAATTTCGCATCCGCATGCGTCGTTGGCCGGCCGCGATCCAGATCAAGGCGCGCCGCGGCGGGGCGTGCTTCCATGCCGGATCGGACGGCACGCATGGACACCGGACTTAACGCGGCGCTGCTGCGCAAGATGGCGTTGTTCCAGCACCTCGAGCCCGAGGACCTGGCGGTCATTGTTCGCCAGGCCCGGACGCGGCGCGTGAAGGCGGGCGAGCGCGTGTTCGCCCAGGGCCGACCCGCGGCGGCCTGTCACGCGCTGCTGCACGGTCGCGTCCGGATCGTCCAGCAGACCCAGGAGGGCAAGCGGCTCACGCTGCGCTTCGTCGGCGCCGGCGACATGTTCGGCGTCATCGGCGTGTTCGCCGGCGGAAAATATCTCGCCGACGCGATCGCGGTCGTCGATTGCGTCGAGATCCGCTGGTCCGCATCGGCGCTGACCGATCTCATGCGGCGCTATCCGCAGATCGCGCTCAATGTCATCGCGGTGCTCGGCCAGCGCTTCGCCGAAACGCAGGATCGGCTGCGCGAGGTCATGACCGAGCGCGTCGAGCAGCGCATCGCGCGCACGCTGTTGCGTCTCGCCAAGTCCGACGCGCGCGGCGGTGCCATCATGGTCCACGCCACGCAGCGTGATCTCGGAGAGATGAGCGGCGCGACGCATTACACGGTCAGCCGCGCGCTGCGGTCGTGGCAGGCGCACGGGCTCGTGCGCAGCCGGCGCAACGAGATCGAGATCCGCGACAGGGAGGCGATCGCGAAGATCGCGGAGGATGTCCCGGCACATGATGAGGATGCCGAATAGAGTCTGTCGCGCATTCTGCAAACGCTTCGCAACATCATGCCTTTCGCTTCGCGAGATTGCTCCGGCGCAACCTCCGGCCCGCAAGCCCGCGCCATCTCTTGTGCATGAAACCGAGATCGCTCGGCAGCAGAGGAGTGCAAGAGATGTTCAAATCCCTCGTCAGCGCGGCTCTCGCCGCGAGCCTGACAATCGGCGCGCCGGCGCTCGGATACGCGGCCGCCGCTCATTCCCACGCGGCCGCGAGCACCAAGCTCGAGGTCAAGCTCAACCAGGGACGCAAGTGGGCGAGCGATGATGCACTGCGCCTCGGCATGACGCAGATCCGCCAGGACATGGCGGCGTCGCTGCCCAAGATCCACAAGGGCACGTTCAAGCCGGCGGATTACGACGCGCTGGCCGGCAAGGTGCAGGCACAAGTCGATCACATCGTCGGCAACTGCAAGCTGCCCGAGGACGCCGACCTGGTTCTGCATGGCATTCTCGAGCAGGTTCTCGACGGCATCGGCGGCATGAAGGGCCCGGAGCGTCGCAGCGCCGGCGCCGTGAAGGTGGTCGAGGCTCTCGACGTCTACGGCAAGAGCTTTGAGCATCCGGGCTGGAAGCCGGTCGCGCATTAAAGAGAGCGTCGCGCCGCTCACAACGGCGCGACCTGCTCCTCAGCGGGTCGTCGGCAGCTCGGTCGCGCGGCCCGCGAGCTTCTCGGCGAGCCAGCCTTTCCAACGCGGGCCGTCGAACGGCCACTTCTCGGCTTCGATGCACCAGCGCGGCGGGTCGGGGTCGAGGGCGAGCTTGCGCCGCTGCTCGACCGTGAGACAGCGCGCGACGCTGCGGCGCGCATGCGTGAGGAGACGCTCGCCCGACATGTCGGCTTCGGCGGACTTGCCCATGCCAGCGATGCGCACGCGCGCTTCGCGGCCGGCGTCCCACAGCTGCAGCTGCGTCTCCGACGTGCTCGCCAAGGTTTGTCCGTCGGGCGCGAAGCCGAGGCTTTGCAAGGTCGTACCGGCGCCGCGCAGGCTGCCGAGGCTGTCGCCTGACAGCGTCTCCCAGAATCGAATCGTGCCGTCGCGCGTCGCGGTCGCGATGCGCTTGCCGTCGCTCGAGAAGGCCGCGGCCGTAATGTGCTCGGCAAGGCCGCGCAAGGTCGCGACCTTGCGGCGGATGCGCAGGTCATAGATCACGGTCTCGGCGCCGGCGACCAGGAGATGACGGCCGTCGGGATTGAGCGCGATCAGATCGATGGCGCTACCGAGCTCGCGGGCTTCGGTGGTGCGACGCGAGCCGAGATCCCAGATGCGCAAGCCGTTCTGCAGCACGATCACTTGCCGGCCGTCCGGCGTGAAGCCGGCGGCGCGCGCCGGCTCGTCACTCTCGGCCAGCGTGAACAGCAGAGTCCCTCGGCGCGTGTCGAACACGCGCACGCGTCCGTCCGCCGCGGCCGTGAGATAGCGCGTGCCGTCGCGGCTGAAATGCACGTCGTTGATCGCGCGCGGGTGCCGCTCGCTCTCGGCTACGGCCGCGCCCGTCTTCACGGTCCAGAGACGCGCGACCTGGTCTTCGCCGCCGGTCAGCAGCGTCTCGCCATCGGGACTGAACGCGATGCCGCGCACCAAGCCTTTCGGCTCCAGACGCCGCAGGAGTGCGCCGGTCTTGCCGTCGAGGAGCTCGACGCGATCGCGTCCGGCGACGGCAAGCAGCGTGCCGTCGGGGCTGAAGATCGTCTGGCTCGCGGCACTCACTTCGATCACGCGGCGCTCGCGCAGCTCGGGGAGGCTTGCTCGGAGGAGATCTTCGCTCTCCGCAACGAGCGCAGCGCCGTCGCGCATGGTGCCCGCGCGGTCGATCAGCTCGAGGCCGATCAGCGCGGCCTGCGTCGCCTCGCCCTCGCGCCGCATCTGCTCGCCCATCCAGAGCAGGCTGCGTGCCTGCGTCGTGACGGCGCGGTCGCGCTCGGTCTCGGCATCGCTGCGGCGCTTCTCGGCTTCCGCCAGCGTCGCGGTCACCTGATTCTCGAGCCGCGTCACGCGCACTTGCTGCTCGCGCACGGTGCGGTCGCGCTCCAGCGCGACGCGCTCGTTCTCCTTGGCGATGCCGCGCAGCCACATGGCGACACCCGCGACCGCGATCGCGGCCACGGCCGCGGCGAGCGAGAGCCGCACCGTCGTCCACATGCGCTGCTTGGCGACCTTGAGATTGGCGAGCACGAAGGCGCGCAAGAGCGGGCTCGGCTGCGGCAGATCTTCGGGCTGCTCGGTGAGCCATTGCTCGGCGGCCGCAATCTCGTGCGATGCAAGCGTCAGCACGTTCGGACGGCCGCGCCTGTCCCAGTCGCGCGCACGGGCGCCGAGCTCGGCATGGGTCCGCAGCCGCGGCCGCTCGCGGGCGAACCGCGCGAGGCATTCGCGCAGCGCGGTTTCGCGCGTCGCCGTATCCTTGAGCATGACGGCCTGGCTCGCGTAGATGCCGGCCGGCACCCGGCTCCAGTCGGCCTCGGCGACCACGAGCGGAATGATCGGCTTCGCCAGTGCGCGCGCCTCCGCTACGTCGCCGAGACAGGCTTCCGAGATGACCGAGAAGGGGCTGAGCACGAAGAGCAGCGCGTCGGCGCGGGCGATCGCGGCATCGCGCTCGTGGCGCGACTCGTCGCTCAGGGTATCGCCGGGCTCGCCGAAAACCTCGATATCGTCCGCCAGCAGTCGCGGACGCAGCCAGCAGACGGATTCGATATCCCTCCGCGCGTGGCAGAGAAAGACGCGAATCTTCTCGGCATCGGACGTGTGCATCGTAGCCCCGATCCCCAGCGGGATCGTGACTCAACTTCGCGTCGTGAACCAGCGTCTTTTGGTTTCAGGGATGTTTCGTGGTTACCGCGCGCTCACGCCGATACCGCGCTCTCACAGCTCGATCGCGGTCGTGACCGGAACGTGATCCGAAGGCCGCTCCCAGCCGCGGGCGTCCTTGGCGATCTTGATCTCGGCGACGCGGTCGCCGAGTTCCGGCGAGACCCAGATATGATCGAGCCGGCGGCCGCGGTCGGCCGCGCGCCAGTCGGCCGCGCGATAGCTCCACCAGGTGTAGAGCTTCTCGGGCTCGGGCACGAAGCTGCGCGCGACGTCGACCCAGTTGCCGGCCTTCTGCACCGCGACGAGCTTCTCGCGCTCCACATCGGTGTGCGAGATCACGTTGCGCATCTGCTTGTGGCTCCAGACGTCGTGCTCGAGCGGGGCCACGTTGAGATCGCCGACCAGGATCGCGCGCTGCTGGCCGTTCGGATGCAGCCGCGCGAGGGCGCGCATCTCGTCGAGGAAGGAGAGCTTGTGCGCGAACTTCACGTTCACGTCCGGATCGGGTTCGTCGCCGCCGGCCGGGACGTAGAAGTTATGCACCGTCACCGGATCCTTGAGCCCCGCCTTCTCGCCGAAGGTGACCTCGACATGCCGGCAGTCGTTCTTGCCGCAGAAGGACTCGACCTTGAAGGAGTCGAAGGGGATGCGCGAGACCACCGCAACGCCGTGATAGCCCTTCTGGCCGCTCAGCGCGGTGTGCACGTAGCCGAGCCGCTTGAAGCGCTTGAGCGGGAAGGCGTCGTCCGGGCACTTGGTCTCCTGCAGGCAGAGCACGTCGGGCCGCGCCGCCTTGAGGAACTTGGCGACGAGGTTGATGCGGAGACGAACCGAGTTGATGTTCCAGGTCGTGAGGCTGAGGCGCATGCGGCCAGCATATAGGGTGCAGGCCGCGGTTGGTGAAGCAGGCGCGCGGGCGTCCACACGAAATCGCGGCCCGCGCTAACGCCAGTTCCGTCATCCTGAGGTGCGAGGGCTCATCGCGCATGCGATGAGCGCGAGCCTCGAAGGATGAACGGTCGGGGCGGTGCGGCGAGTCTGCGGACAGGCCCGGGCCCTCGCCCTTCGAGGCTCGCGCTACGCGCGAGCGCCTCAGGGTGACGGATCAGAGGTGGGCGCTCGCGGCAGCGGACGTACCCTAGCGGCAGACCTGCTACTGAATCACCCGCTCGTAGTTGATGCGGAACATCGAGGGGTCGAGCTTCTTGCTCGAGTCGAGATTGTAGACCGCGACCGTGGTGTCGTAGCCCTGCGGGTCCGTGATGGTCCACTGCTTGAGCGTGAGGTCCTTGGCGTCGAACATCAGCATCAGGCGGTGCGTGCCGCCGAGGGTGTGACGCTCCTCGATCACGATGCTGACGAACAGGTCGTCGTTCTGCACCGAGATGACGTTAGTGTCGCGCAGCAGGTCGATGCGGTCAGCGAGCAGGAAGCGCAGCGGCGTCTGCGAGAGCGGATAGAGGTCCTGGGTCGCGAGCTTGCGGTCGCGCACCACCAGGGAAGAGCCGTCGGAGACGAGCTCGATCGGGCTCGGCGCATCATATTCGAAGCGGATGCGGCCCGGCTTCTGCAGGTAGAGCTTGCCGGTGGCCTTGCGGCCGTCGGGGCCGACCTGGACGAAGTCGCCGACCAGCGTGGTCACGCTCATCAGGTACATGTTCACGCGCTCGACGAGCTGACGCTGGCTGCCGTCGAAGCCGGTCGTTTGGCCGCCGCGCGGGGCCGGGGCGGGCGCGACCCGCGGCGCCGCACCTTGCTGGCCGGGGCCGATGGCGAGCGGCGGCTTTGCCTGTGCCTGCGGCGTTTGCTGTGCGAGCCGGCTCGGGGCTGGGCGCGCCGGGGCCGGCTTGGCCGCGACGGGCGCGGGTTTCGTAGCCGGAATCGTCGAGGTCTTCGCCGTGGCGGTCTTTGTCGGCGTGGTCTTCTTCGGCGCCGTTGCGGTCTTCGGCGCAGCTTTCGCGGGCGCCGGGGCGGCCTTCGTGGAGCCCGTCACCTCGGGAACGCTGGCGGCCGGCCGCGGCGCGAATGGGTTCCAGAACTGGGCCGCGGCGGGCGCAACGGAAGCCGCCAGCGCGACAGCGCCGATGAGGGTCGCGGAAGTCCTGAACCGCATTCAACTTACTCCGCCGAAAGCTCGTTTGCGCTAACGGCTTGCTGTGGCGATTTCGCGGCCCGAGGCCGCCTGTTTGTCGCACCCCGCGCCGAAGCGCGAGGAGAAGTCTCAGTACCGCCCGTCGTGCTCGTCGCCGACCAGGATCTCGCGCTTGCCGGCGTGATTGGCCGCGCCGACCACGCCTTCCTGCTCCATCTTCTCCATGATCGAGGCGGCGCGGTTGTAGCCGATCTGCAGGCGCCGCTGGATGTAGCTCGTCGAGGCCTTGCGGTCGCGCAGCACGATCTGCACGGCCTGGGAATAAAGATCGTTGCCGCCACCCATCTCGGTGGAGTCGAAGACGGCGCCGCCGTCCTCGTCCTCGGCTTCCTCGTCGACCGTGACGGCCTCGAGATACTGCGGCGTGCCCTGCGCCTTGAGGTGGCGCACGATCTTCTCGACCTCGTCGTCGGCAACAAAGGGACCGTGCACGCGACTGATGCGGCCGCCGCCCGCCATGTAGAGCATGTCGCCCTGGCCGAGCAGCTGCTCGGCGCCCTGCTCGCCCAGGATGGTGCGGCTGTCGATCTTCGACGTCACCTGGAACGAGATGCGGGTCGGGAAATTCGCCTTGATGGTGCCGGTGATCACGTCCACCGACGGACGCTGCGTCGCGAGCACGACATGGATGCCGGCGGCGCGCGCCATCTGTGCGAGACGCTGGATCGCGCCTTCGATGTCCTTGCCGGCCACCATCATGAGGTCGGCCATCTCGTCGACGATGACGACGATGAACGGAATGGTGTCGAGCTCGAGCTGCTCGGTCTCGTAGATCGCCTCGCCCGACTCCTTGTCGTAGCCGGTGTGCACGGTGCGGGTGAGGCCCTCGCCCTTCTGCTTCGCTTCGGCGACGCGCGCATTGTAGCCGTCGATGTTGCGCACGCCGAGCTTCGACATCTTCTTGTAGCGCTCCTCCATCTCGCGCACCGCCCATTTGAGCGCGACCACGGCCTTCTTGGGGTCGGTCACCACGGGCGTGAGGAGATGCGGGATGCCGTCATAGACCGAGAGCTCGAGCATCTTCGGGTCGATCATGATGAGCCGGCACTCGTCGGGGCGCAGCCGGTACATCAGGCTCAGGATCATGGTGTTGACGGCGACCGACTTGCCGGAGCCGGTGGTGCCGGCGATCAGCAGGTGCGGCATGCGCGCGAGATCGACGATCACGGGCTCGCCGCCGATGGTCTTGCCGAGGCAGAGCGGCAAGCGCGCGGTCGTGTTCGCGTAATCGGAGGTGGAAAGCTGCTCGCGCAGCAGCACCTTCTCGCGTTTCGGATTCGGCAGCTCGATGCCGATGGCGTTGCGGCCCGGCACAACGGCAACGCGGGCCGAGACCTTGCTCATGGAGCGCGCGATGTCGTCGGCGAGGCCGATGACGCGCGAGGACTTGATACCCGGCGCGGGCTCGAGCTCGTACAGCGTGACGACCGGGCCCGGACGCGCATTGATGATGGCGCCGCGCACGCCGAAGTCGCCGAGCACGCTCTCGAGCGCGTTGGCATTCTCCTGGATCTGCTCTTGGCTGAGCACCGTGCGGTCACTCGCCTTCGGCGCGGCGAGCAGATCGAGCGGCGGCAGCTCATAGCCGCCACGGCCCTTCCGGCCGGCGGGCTTCGCGGCTGCCTTTGCCTTCTTGGGTGGAGGCGGCGCGTCGTCCTCCTCCTCTTCGTCTTCTTCCTCTTCCTCCTCGACCTCTTCGTCGGTCTCGGGCTCGGCTTGCGGCGCGAGGGCGGGCTCGATGCGGGCACGGGCGGCGCGCGGCTTGCGCGCGGGCTCAGCCTCCTCCTTGGAGCGGAACGAGAGACGCGCGATGCGGGCGCGCAGCGCGTAGTAGGCGTGATAGAGCCATCCGAGCGAGATAAGGCTGCGGCGCTCCTCCTCCTCGTCGTCCTGGTCGACGACGGGCTTCGCCTTGCGGCGTGCGGGCTTCTCCTCGACCGCTTCGGCTTCGTGCCAGCCCCAGCCGCTCGCCAGCGTGAGCGCCGCGAGCGCGAGCGTGCCGAAGATGACCGCGATCACGATGCGCGCGACGCCGTGGAGCGGGCCGCCGAGAACCGCGGCGGGCGCACGCAGCAGCGCATCGCCGATGACGCCGCCGAGTCCGGTCGGCAGCGGCCAGCCCTTGCTGGTCGGAAGGCAGGAGATGAAGGCCGCGGCCGCGAGCGTGCCGCCGATCCAGAGCAGCAGCCGCCACTTCTCGCGATCGAGCGCGCGATGGGTGACGAGACGCCAGCCCCAGGCGCCGATCGGCAGCACGAAGGCGATCGCCGCGATGCCGAGCAGCTGCATCATCAGGTCGGCCGCGATGGCGCCACCACTGCCGAGCAGATTGCGCACAGCTGTGTTGCTGGCGTGGCTCAGACTTGGATCCTGCACGGACCAGCTTGCCAGGGCCAAGCTCGCCGCAAAGGCGAGGGCGATCAGTGCGACGCCGATCAGCTCCGACATGCGCCGGCGCAGCAAGCCGCGCAGGTCGTCCGACAAGAGGTCGGACGCAGCCAGACCTTGGCGCATCGCTGGCATTCGCTAACTGCCCCCCGACTCGCTCACTTCAGCACCGCCACGAGGCGGTGCAACGCTTCCGCCGTGATCGCCTGGTCGTGCACCATGGCGACCCGAATGTAGTTCTCGCCCGGATTGCTGCCGTCCTGCTGCGGACGCGCCAGATAGCCACCGGGAATCACGCGCAGGCCCGCTTCCTTCCAGAGCCGCAGCGCGACGGCTTCGCCGCCGCCCTGGGCCGAGACATCGAGCCAGAGAAAGAAGCCGCCCGCGGGCCGGCGATAGCCGTAGCGGTCACCGATGATCTGGTCCGCGAGATCGAACTTCGCCGCATAGAGGCGGCGGTTCTCCTCGACATGCGCTTCGTCGCCATAGGCCGCGACCGCGACCTCCTGCGCGGGCACCGGCACCTGCGGCGCCGCGATGTTCCGCAGTTCGAGGAAGCGCGCCATGAAGGCCTTGTCGCCGGCCGTGAAGCCGACGCGCAGGCCGGGCAGGTTCGAGCGCTTGGAGAGGGAGTTGAACACCGCGACGTTCGCGTAGTCGGGTCCCGCGATCTCGAGAATGCCGGGCGGCGCGTCGCGCGTGTAGATCTCGGAGTAGCACTCGTCCGCGAACACCATGAAGCCGTGGCGACGCGCGAGTGAGACGAGGCGCGCCAGGTACGCGGGGTCGGCCACGGTGCCCTGCGGGTTGGCGGGCGACGCCAGATAGATCGCGACCGTGCGCGCGAGCAGGCTCTCGCTCAGCGTATCGAGGTCGGGCAGGAAGCCGCGGGCCGCGGTGGCCGGCAGATAGACCGGCTCGCACTGCGCGCCGATCGCGCCCGCGCCATAGGCCGCATAGAAGGGATTCGGAATCAGGATCGCGGGCTTGCCGGCGCGGGGCGCCACATGGCGGGTCGCCGCGATGGCGCCGAGGAAGAGGCCCTCGCGCGAGCCGTTCAGCACCAGGATCTCGGACTTCGGGTCGAGCGGGCGGGGCAGGGTGTAGCGCCGCGACAGCCATGCCGAGACGGCCTCGCGGAAGCGCTCGGTGCCCGGATTGGCCGGATAGCGGCCGAAATCAGCGAGATGCGCCGCCAGCACCGGGCCTACGAAGGACGGAATCGGATGCTGCGGCTCGCCGACCGACAGGTTGATGACCGGCATCCCGGGTTGATGCGGAGCCAAAAGCTCCGCGGCCCGCACGAACGGCGAGCGCGCGTCCGCAGATCGGGCGGTCGAGACAGGGATTTCGCGGTCGACAATGGTCATGGGTTCGAAACGCCGGCAGGAGTGCACCTGCCGCATGCATGCACCATAGGGGTCATGAGGTTAAGCGGCGATTAACCATCGAAGGACCCGGCGCGGAACTCTCGGAAATTGCGTCGGAAAGGCGATTGGGGACCGAAAAGGGGTCGGTTCGAGTGTCGGAATCTGGTGAATCGGAACCAGCCGTCCCGGTCTTGTCACCCGTAAGGCAACGGCATATGTTTTTGGCATATGCTGAGAGGTCAACGTCATGGGTGAGCAGCGGCACGTCAAACTTTTCCGCAACGGCCGCAATCAAGCCGTCCGCATCCCGGTCGAGTTCGAGCTCCCCGGTGACGAGGCGATCATGCATCGTGATGGCGAGCGGCTTGTGATCGAGCCGGTGCGCAAGCGCGGCCTCGTTGCTCTGCTCAACTCAATGAAGCCGCTCGACCAGGACTTCCCTGAGATCGAGGATCCCGTACCGACGCCGGAGCGCGTCCTGTGACGCGCTATATGCTCGACACGAATATCATCTCGGATCTCATCAGGAATCCTCAGGGCAAGGCGGCGCAGCGGATCGCCAGAGTCGGCGAGGACAGTATCTGCACCAGCATCATCGTCGCGGTGGAGCTTCGCTACGGCTGTGCCAAGAGTGGCTCCAAACGCTTGCTGAAAGCTGCCGAGGACATTCTGAGCGAACTCGCTGTCCTGCCGTTCGAGACACCGGCCGATGCCGAATATGGCCGCATCCGCGTCGAATTGGAGGCCGCCGGCACACCCATCGGAAGCAATGATCTGCTGATCGCCGCGCATGCCTGCGCGATAGGTGCAACAGTCGTCACCGCCAACGCCGACGAATTCAGACGCGTCAGAGGGCTGAGCGTTGAGAATTGGCTCGCTTAGCGACGGTGGCGAACCGTCCAATTTCCAAGAGAGCTACCCCAAAAAAAGAGAGAGGCCTCGGATTGCTCCGAGGCCTCCCGACGGAGGGGGCGGTGCCGGGTCTCCACCCCAACCGTATTTGGGGGCGCCTCCCGTAGGCGGCGCCGATGGCGCTACTGCACCGACTCGCCGTGCAGCGCGGTGTCGAGGCCTTCCTCTTCCTCGGCCTTGGTCGGGCGCAGCCCGATCACGGCGTCGATGATGTAGAGGAGGATCGCCGAGACCACGGCCGTGTAGACGAGGGTCACGACCACGCCGTAGGCCTGGGTGACGAGGCTCGCGTCCTTGCCGAGCTCGTTGATCGCGGTCGAGGCGAACACGCCGGTGAGCAGCGCGCCGATGATGCCGCCGATCGCGTGCACACCGAACACGTCGAGCGAGTCGTCGTAGCCGAGCGCCTTCTTCAGGTGCACGGCCGCGAGATAGCAGCCGATACCGGCGAGGAGGCCGATGATCAGCGCGCCCGTCGGAGCGACGAAGCCGGCCGCCGGCGTGATCGCGACGAGGCCCGCGACCGCGCCCGAGATGATGCCGAGCAGACTCGGCTTCTTGATCACGATCCACTCGCAGAACATCCAGGCGAGCGCCGCCATGGCGGTGGCGACCTGCGTGTTCAGCATCGCGGCGCCCGCGAGCGCATTGGCCGCAACGGCCGAGCCGGCGTTGAAGCCGAACCAGCCGACCCACAGCAGCGAGGCGCCGATCATCGAGAGCGTCAGGTTATGCGGCGCGAGATTATGCGTGCCGAAGCCGTTGCGCTTGCCGATGATGAGCGCGGCGACGAAGCCCGCGATGCCGGCGTTGATGTGCACCACGGTGCCGCCCGCGAAGTCGAGCACGCCCCAGGTCGAAAGGAAGCCGCCGCCCCACACCCAGTGCGCGATCGGGCAGTAGACCAGCACGAGCCAGAGGCCCATGAACCACATCAGGGCCGAGAACTTCATGCGCTCCGCGAAGGCGCCGCAGATCAGCGCCGGCGTGATGATCGCGAAGGTCATCTGGAACATGATGAAGACCCACTCGGGGATCGTCGCGGCCGCGGCGTTGACCGTGGTGTTGGTCACGCCCGCGAGGAAGAACTTGCCGAAGCTGCCGAGGAAGGCGTTCATCGGGCCTTCCGTGAAGGCGAGCGAGTAGCCGAGGATCATCCAGAGCACGGTGACCAAGCAGGTGATCGCGAAGCTCTGCATCACGGTGGCGAGCACGTTCTTCTTGCGGACCATGCCGGCGTAGAAGAGCGCGAGGCCCGGGATGGTCATCATCAGCACGAGCGCCGTGGAGGTGAGCATCCAGGCGGTGTCGCCGGTGTCGAGCTTGGGCGTGGCGGCGGCTTCGGCGGCCGGCGCGGCCGGCGCCTGCGCGAGAGCCGGCTCGATGAGCACGGCTGCGAGAGCGAGTGCGAGCAGCCCCGCCCCAGTGAACTTCTTCAACGTCATTGTTCGAACTCCTGATTGGGCGGGATGTCAGAGGGCCGCGGCGTCGGTTTCGCCGGTGCGGATGCGCACCGCGTGGTCGAGGCCGAAGACGAAGATCTTTCCGTCGCCGATCTGGCCGGTCTTGGCGGCGGCTGTGATCGCGTCGATGACCTTGTCGGTCTGGTCTGAATTGACCGCGACCTCGATCTTGAGCTTCGGCAGGAAGCTCACCGCGTATTCGGTGCCGCGGTAGATCTCGGTGTGCCCTTTCTGTCGCCCGTAGCCTTTGACTTCAGTGACCGTGAGCCCGTGCACGCCGATGGCCGTGAGCGCGTCGCGGACCTCGTCGAGCTTGAACGGCTTGATGATGGCCATGACAATTTTCATGGGTTCGTCCCCGCTAATGCCCCCTCGAGCGCGAGTGCCCGGTGGCGGCTTTTGTCGATGCTCCGCCGCACGAGGTGGCTTCCTCCCCGGCATCGCCGGGGACTGCTGAATCAAGCCGCGTGCCAGATCGGGGAGGGGGACTTAAGATACTGAATCAATTCGCATTCTGCTGCGGCCGAGCCGAGGTGCCGGCGGGCGCGGGCGGGTCGCGGCTCAATGAGGCGTCAGGATGCTCAAAAAATAATCAAGCCCTGGGACCGCCGTGCGCGGTGCCCAGGGCTTGAGCAGAACGGTATTTAGGGACCGCGAGCGGAGCGACGGCCCGAAGTCTCACGAGTGGATCGACTCGCCGTGCTGGGTGATGTCGAGGCCGATCTGCTCGGTCTCGCCGCTCACGCGCAGCTCGGTCGCGAAGTCGACGATCTTGAGCAGCACGAAGGTCGCGATGCCGCTCCAGCCGACCGTGACGACCACTCCGTAGAGCTGTGTGAGCACCTGGCCGGGATTGCCCTCGAGCAGGCCGGCGGTGCCGGGCCCGTCCGCGGTGGCCGAGATGGCCGCGACCGCGAACACGCCGGTCAGCGTCGTGCCGATGATGCCGCCGATGCCGTGCACGCCGAACACGTCGAGGGAGTCGTCGTAGCCGAGCCAGAGCTTGAGCTTGGTGCAGGCCCAGTAGCAGCCGGCGCCCGCGATCAGGCCGATGACCAGGCCGTGCCAGGGCAGCACGAAGCCGGAGGCCGGCGTGATGGTGCCGAGACCCGCGACCGCGCCCGAGATGATGCCGAGCACCGAGGGCTTGCGGCGCTCGAGCCATTCGAGCGTCATCCAGGTGAGCGCGCCCGCAGACGCCGCGAGATGCGTGGCGACGATCGCCATGGTGCCGCGCGAGCCGGCCGTGAGTGCCGAGCCGCCGTTGAAGCCGAACCACCCGACCCAGAGCAGGCCGGTGCCGATCACGGCCATGGAGAGATCGTAGGGTGCGAGATTCTCACTGCCGTAGCCGCGGCGCTTGCCGAGCACCAGCGCGGCGACGAGACCCGCAATGCCCGCATTGATGTGCACCACGGTGCCGCCCGCGAAGTCGAGCACGCCGGCCTTCTGCAGGAAGCCGCCGCCCCACACCCAATGCGCCAGCGGCACATAGACGATGAGCAGCCAGAGCACCGAAAACATCACCCAGGCCGAGAAGCGCATGCGGTCCGCGACGGAGCCCGAGACCAGCGCGACCGTGATGATCGCGAAGGTCATCTGGTAGAGCATGAACAGGCTCTCGGGGATCGTCGGCGCGAGCGGGCTCGTCGCGTTCATGTCGCTGTTGGCGAGGAACGACCAGCTCAGTGAGCCGAGCCACTTGCCGTCGCCCACGAAGGCGAGGCTGTAGCCGGCGAGCACCCAGAGGATCGAGACGATCACGGTCGCGGCGAAGCTCTGCGCAAGCGTGCCGAGCACGTTCTTCTTGCGCACCATGCCGGCGTAGAAGAGCGCGAGGCCCGGGATCGTCATCATCAGCACGAGCGCGGTGGCGGCGATCATCCAGGCGGTGTCGCCTGCATCGATCTTCGCGGCCGGCGCCTGCGCGGCGGCGGGCGTCGCCAGCATGATGAAGGACGCGAGCCAGAGGCCGCGCGAAGCGAGATGTCTCATGATGTCCCTCCCCCGAGACGTCAGCGCATGATTGAGATGCGGGCGCGGTTTCTCCGAGCCCTTCATGCATAGTGATTAAAGCGCGTCGCTGTCGGTCTCGCCGGTGCGGATGCGCACCGCGTGCGAGATGTCGGTGACGAAGATCTTGCCGTCGCCGATCTGGCCGGTCTTCGCGGCCGCCGAGATCGTCTCGACGACCTGCTGCGCCTGCTCGGACGAGACCGCGACCTCGACCTTCATCTTGGGCAGGAAGTTCACGGCGTATTCGGCGCCGCGATAGATTTCGGTGTGTCCCTTCTGCCGGCCGTAGCCTTTGACCTCGGTGACCGTGAGGCCGGCAATGCCGAGGCTCGAGAGCGCGTCGCGCACGTCTTCGAGCTTGAAGGGTTTGATGATGGCGGTGACGAGCTTCATGAAGGAGTCCCCGGTGGGCCGTGCGCCCGGAAAGGCAAGCCGGTGCGTCCCGTAAGGCGGCACCGGCTGCGAACACTATCGGCACCGCGATGAAAAAATAAGCCGTTTTGTTGCCCCAGCGGCAGGCAGCGTGCCGGGCCTGTGGGCAACTCGGGGAGGTCGCCACGAGCATTCCCCGTGAACCCGTCATCCTGAGGTGCGAGCATCAGGCGGCGCGAGCCGGCTGATGCGAGCCTCGAAGGATGAACGGCCCGGGCCTCTCAACGAGTTTGCTGCGGCATCTCGGCCGTCGCCCTTCGAGGCTCGCGCTCATCGCTTACGCGATGAGCCCTCGCACCTCAGGGTGACGGGTCTAAGGATGAGTTTGCTGAGGTCCTGTGGTCTAAGCCCCGCTTTCAATCGAGTTGACAGACTGGACCTACCCCAGCCGCTCGCGCTCAACGCTGGCGATAGTGGCGAGCGCGACCGCGACCAGCTTCTCGGCGCCGTTGGTCAGGCAATGCACCTTGGCGTCAACGACCGTCAGGCGCCGGCCCGGCTTGATGACCTCGGCGCGGCACGTGAGCCGCTCGCCGACCGAGGGGGCGAGGAGATTGAGCTTGTACTCGGCGGTCAGCACGAGCTGCTTCTCGCGGTCGACCAGGGTGCCGGCCGCGGCGGTGGTCGTCACATCGATCAGGAAGGCGAGCACGCCGCCGTGAAACAGGCCGTTGTGCTGCAGGAGTTCGGGACGTTTCGCGACGCGCGTCACGACCACGCCGGGCTCGATGTCGAGCACCTCGGCGCCGACCAGGCGGAAGAAGCCCTGGGACAGCAGCGCCTCGCGCACCGAGGTCGCGGTCGTCGCGAAGTCGCTCATGCGGTTTCGCCGCGCCGGATGCGGATCAGGCCTTCCTGGGCGACCGAGGCGACGAGCGTTCCGTCGCGCGCGTAAATGAGGCCGCGGGCGAAGCCGCGCGCGCCCGAGAGGTTCGGGCTCTCCTGCGCGTAGAGCAGCCAGTCATCGGCGCGGAACGGGCGGTGAAACCAGAGCGCATGGTCGAGGCTCGCGGCCATGAACTCCTTCTCGAACAGCGTGCGGCCGTGCGGCACCAGCGCGGTATCGAGCAGCATCATGTCGGACGCATAGGCGAGCACGCATTGGTGGATCGCGGGATCGTCGGGCAGCTTGCCGGTGGCGCGGATCCAGACGTTGAACCTGCCGTCCTCGGACTTCTTGCCGAGATAGCGGCCGAATTCGACAGGGCGCAGCTCGATCGGACGCTCGCGCTCGAAATAGCGCCGCACCGGCTCCGGCATGTTGGGCAGGAGATGCGCCTTGATGTCGGCTTCGCTCGGCAGCGCGTCGGGCGCCGGCACGTCGGGGATCTTCGCTTGGTGCGTCATGTCGCCTTCCGGCGTGTGGAAGGAGACCGACATCGAGAAGATCGCCTGGCCGTGCTGGATCGCGATCACGCGCCGCGTCGTGAAGCTCTTGCCGTCACGGATGCGATCCACCTCGTAGATGATCGGCACCTTCGGATCGCCGCCGAGCAGGAAATAGGCGTGCAACGAGTGCGGCTGGCGCCCCTCGACGGTGCGGCAGGCCGCGACCAGCGCCTGGCCGATCACCTGGCCGCCGAACACGCGCTGCCAGCGGTCCTGCGGCGAGCGCCCGCGGAACAGGTTCACCTCGAGCGGCTCGAGGTCGAGGATGCTCAGCAGCTCCTGGACGGCAGATGACATCGGGGGCTCGGCGTGATTGGCGATGAGCCAGTGACACGCTTTGCGGCGCACAATGTCAAGGCAGGCGGGCCCGCAGCGCGGAATTGGCCGCGGGCCCGGCGCGTCACGCGCGGCGCGTACCGCAAGCGCTACTTGCGGGCGCAGACGATGCGGGCCTTCACCTCGGCCGCATTCGGATTGTCGCCGCAGCGTGCGCCGTTCTCGGACGCGATCAGCGGCGTCGCCGTGGCGCCGACGCACATGGCGCTGAGCATCACCTCGTCGTTGTTGCAGCTTGCCGTCGCATTCGTCGACAGCATCACGCGGAACGACGAGCCCGCTGCGCCCGCTGCGCCCGCCGCGCCGGGATCGCCCTTGTCGCCTTTGTCACCCTTCTCGCCGCGCGGCCCTTGAGGTCCCGCGGCGCCCGGGGCTCCGGGCGCACCTGCGGGTCCGCGC
>JAEYAU010000089.1 GCA_023404705.1 Pseudomonadota bacterium | reverse complement strand
TTTCCCCTGCTGTTTCGGCCGCAGCAACCACTTCACCCAATAAACACAGGGTTCTCGATGTTGCAGGGCCTCCAAAGCCGGCCTTGTAAGTCGTTGAATTCCTAGTGGTCGTTTTGAGTCAGACTCTGAGGTGCGAGGCTGCGCAGCAGCCGAGCCTCGAAGGATAAACGGCCCGGGATCACCGGTCGCTTGCTGCGGCGCCTCGGCCGTCGCCCTTCGAGGCTCGCTTCGCAGCGAGCATCTCAGGGTGACGGATCAGAAGCCGTAGCTGCTACGCCACCGCCGGCTCGCTCGGCGCGGCCGCGGCGCGCTCACGTACCAGCTTGGTGACGCCGACCATGTCGATCTTGCCGGTGCCGAGCACCGGCATCTTCTCGACCACCATCACCTCGGCCGGAATCATCAGGTCCGCGGCACCGCGCGACTTGGCGAAGGCCTGGAAGTCGGCGCGCTTGGCATCGCGCTGCTGCGTGACCAGTACCAGCCGCTCGCCCTTGCGCGGATCCGGCACGGTGCCGACCGCGGAGAGCGCGTCGGGCCAGAGCGCGGCGGCGAGCATCTCGACGGCCGCCAGCGAGACCATCTCGCCGCCGATCTTGGCGAAGCGCTTGGCGCGACCCTTGATCGTGATGAAGCCCTGCGCGTCGATCGTGACGATGTCGCCCGTGTCGTGCCAGCCCTCCGGCGGTGGCTCGATCACGCCCGGATTGTCGGCTTTGAGATAGCCGAGCATCACGTTCGGGCCGCGCACGAACAGGCGGCCGCCTTCGTCGACGCCGGGCACCGGCTCGAGCCGCGCTTCCATGCCGGGCATCAGCCGCCCGACGCTGCCGTAGCGATTGAACATCGGCGTATTGAGCGCCAGCACCGGCGCGGTCTCGGTCACGCCATAGCCTTCGAGGATGCGCAGGCCGAACTTCTCCGAATAGGTGCGGCGTGTCGCCTCGCGCACCGGCTCCGCACCCGCGAGGATGTAGCGCAGCGAGCGGAAGTCGTACGGATGCGCGGCGCGCGCGTAGCCCGAGAGGAACGTGTCGGTGCCGAACAGGATCGTGGCGTTCACGCCATAGACCAGCTCGGGGATCGTCCGATAGTGCAGCGGCGAGGGATAAAGATAGATCGGCACGCCGGAGACGAGCGGCAGCACCAGCCCGGCCGTGAGGCCGAACGAGTGGAACACCGGCAGCACGTTGAACAGCTTGTCGGTGCGGCCGAAGTCGATGCGTGCGCCGGCCTGCGCCGTATTGGCGAGCTGGTTGCGATGCGTGAGCACGACGCCCTTCGGCGTGCCCTCGGAGCCCGAGGTGAACAGGATCACGGCCGGATCGTCCGGCTGGCGGAGGACCAGCGGCTTCTTGTAGCCGAGCAATCCGCGCAGCTTGTCGCCGGTGCCGACGGTGGCGCGCACGTCCTCGAGGTAGACGATCTTCAGCGTCTCGGCGAGCTGCGTGACGACCGCGTCGAGCTTCGCCTTCTCGATGAAGGCGCGCGACGTCACGATCGTGTCGACCTGCGCGGCCGTGCAGGCCGCCTGGATGTTTGCGGCGCCCGCAGTGAAGTTGATCATCGCGGGCACGCGACCCGCCGACATGACGCCGAGCAGCGTGACGGCGGCGCCGTTCGCGTTCGGCAGCATCACGCCCAGCGCCTTGCCCTCGGCCGCCAGCGGCATCAGCTTGCGCCCGAGCACATTGGCGCCGAGCAGCATGCGCTTGTAGGTCAGCTTGCCCGTGACCGGATCTTCGACGGCGGTGCGTGACATGCCGTGCACCTCGGCCGCTTCGATCACGGCTTCGAGCACGGTGCGGTCCGTCGGCGTGGTGCGGAACAGGAGATCCGACATCACCTCGTAGAGCGCGGCACCCGCCGCCTGACGGCGCGCGCGGCCCTTGAGATGCTCAGGGACAGAAAGCTTCACGGGCTCCAGGATCGTCACCGTGACTTTCGGGAACCAGCGCCGCCGCACCTGGCTGCGCGAGAGCCGCGAGAAGTGCGATGCTTCGAGGCCTGCGAGGCGCACCGGCAACACCATGGCGCCGGACTTCTCGGCGATCAGGCCGGCGCCGTCATAGATCTTCATCAGGCTGCCCGTGACCGTGATGCGGCCTTCCGGGAAGATGACGAGGCTCTCGCCGCCTTTCACCGCATTGATCAGCGTGCGGGTCGCGAGCGGCCGCGTCGGATCGAGCGGCATGGCGCGCGTGAGCTTGAGGAACGGCTTCACCCACCAGCGCTGCGCGATGCCATGATCGATCGCGAAAACCGGATCCTTGTCGAGGATCGCGAGCGCCACCGCGGCGTCGAGGAAGCTCACATGGTTGAGCGCGATGATCGCGTTAGGTCCGGCCTTGGCGACATTGTCGAGGCCGTGCACCTCCATGCGGTAGAACGCGCGCAGGATCGTCGAGAGGAAGTCGCGCAGCGGATTGGTCGGCATCGTGCGGGCGATCCACACCATCACGAGCAGGTTGGCGGCGCCGATGCCGAGCATCAGCATCGGTGTCGTCACATGTGCGGCCTGCAGGCCCGCGACCACCAAGGTGCCGCCCACCATGAACAGCGCATTGAGCACGTTCACGGCCGCGATCACGCGCGCGCGCCGGTCGGCGCCTGCCCAGGTCTGCACGGCCGCGAAGGCCGGCACGATGAACAGGCCGCCCGCGATCGCGATCCCGGCGAGATCGATCGCGATGCGGATGCCGCGCACCGACGTGAACACGGCCTGCACGCCGTGGGTCTCGGCCGCCGCGACCCCGAAGGTGGCCCAGCCGAGATCGAGCGTGAACACGCCGAGCAGGAAGGCGCCGAGCAGCGTCGGGAACAGCACGATGCGGCCATGCGCGAGCCAGGCTGCGAGGCCCGAGCCGACCGCGACCGAGATCGAGAAGATCGCGAGGAACACCGTGACGACGTCCTCGTTCGCGCCGAGCACGGACTTCACGAGCGTCGGCATCAGCGAGAGCACCACGGCGCCGACGAGCCAGAACCAGCTCGTCACCAGGCCGCCCCACCAGAGGCGCGGATCGGCCTTGAGGTCGCGCAGCAGGGCGCCCGTGGAGCGCGCGATATTGGCGTCGACCCGCAGCTCGGGCGCGCCCTGGCCGGTCGGCGGAATGAACAGGCTCGCGACCCAGCACGCGACCGCGAAGGCCATGATCATGCCGCTGAACGAAGCCGGGTCGCCGCCGTTCTTGGCCGCGAGGCCGCCGACGATGGTGCCGAGCAGGATCGCGATGAAGGTCGCGCCTTCGACGAGCGCGTTACCGGCCGGCAGCTCCTCGCGCCTCAGGTGGTCCGGCAGGATGCCGTATTTGATCGGCCCGAACAGCGACGCGATCACGCCGAACAGGAACAGCGCCACGAACAGCACGACGATCGAGTGCACCACGAAGCCCGCGACCGCGACACCCGCGACCGCGATCTCGACCAGCTTCAGGTGGCGTGCGACGAGCGATTTATCGAAACGGTCCGCGAGCTGCCCGCCGAGTCCCGAGAGGAAGAAGAATGGCGCGATGAAGATCCCGGCCGCGAGCGTGATCAGCGGCCCCGACGCCTCGCCGCCGATCTTGAACAGGATCAGGAATACGAGCGCGTTCTTGAGGAAGTTGTCGTTGAATGCCGAGAAGAACTGGCACCAGAACAGCGGCGCGAACCGGCGGGAGAGCAACAGGTGGTCGGACATGAGCGTTTCCTTGTCGAACGGCGTCGCGGGGCGTTCGTGGTGGCGAGAATTGGGAGCCGGCGGCAGGGATTTGTCGAGCCTTTACAGGCGGCCCCCCAAACAAATCCTTGCCGCCGCGCCGAGATTTGTGTCGGAACAGCAGGATCGAAGGTTCAACTCCGTTCGATTTCCATGAGCAGCCGCTCCGCTTTGGCGTCTTCCAGGCGGTTCACCAGCCGCGTGCTCTCGTGCACGTCGCGCACGGTCTTCGCAAGCGTGATGCAGGACTGCACCAGCAATACGGTTCCCATGGCGAAATAAGCCTTGATCCAGACATCGACGGGGCTGAACAGGATGCCGCCGCCGAGCAGGGCGACCGAGCCGAAGAACGACGCATACGTGAAGGTGATCCAGGCGCCGGAATGCTGTTGGTTGGGCTGGTTGGTCATCTTGCTCTCCATGGCTCAAATCAAGTGGTCGGGGCCGAGTTGGCGTGCGGGCGCAGGCGCTCCAGCACCGAGGCGGCGGTCGGCCGCGTGCGCGGGCCGAAGCCGGCCGCTTCCATGCGCTCCGCGATCGAGGAGGGCGCCGAGCTGGCGTCGAGGCGATCGAGCGC
>JAEYAU010000019.1 GCA_023404705.1 Pseudomonadota bacterium | reverse complement strand
ACCCGGAGCACTTGCGCGACTGCGCGAGCGCCCCGGGTGGCGGGCCTGAACGTCTGATGTCGGTTTCGCGGCTCTGCCGCGCGCGCTCTATGGCTTGCGCGCCTGATCGAGATCGCGCAGCTCGGTCTTGAGGATCTTGCCGTAATTATTCTTCGGCAACGCGTCGATGAAGACGTACTCCTTGGGCCGCTTGAAACGCGCGATGGCGCCGAGGCAGAGATTGTCGAGTTCCTGCGCGTCGGCTTCGCCGACCACATAAGCGACCACGACCTCGCCCCATTCGGCGTCAGGCCGGCCGATCACCGAGACCTCGCGCACACGCGGGTGCTTGAGCAGCACCTCCTCGACCTCGCGCGGATAGATGTTGGAGCCGCCCGAGATGATCATGTCCTTCGACCGGTCCTTGAGCGTGAGGTAACCCTCCGCGTCGAAGGCTCCGACGTCGCCGGTGTGCAGCCAGCCATTCTTGAGCGTCTTCGCGGTCGCATCCGGGTTCTGCCAGTAGCCCGGCATCACCACGTCGCCGCGGCAGAGGATCTCTCCGGTCTCGCCGATCGGCAGCTCGCGGTCGTCGTTGTCGGCGACCATCACCTCGACGCAGGCATAGGGGCGACCGGCGGATGCGAGCCGCTCACGCCAGCGCGGGTGATCGCGATCGGCGATCTCCTGCCGCGTGAGCGTCGTGATGGTCATCGGGCTCTCGCCCTGCCCGTAGATCTGCGCAAAGCGCGGGCCGAAGCGGTCGAGCGCCTTGAGCGTGTCCTCGACATACATGGGCGCGCCGCCCCAGACGATGGTGCGGATGTTCTCGGGGTCGCAGTCGGCATTGCTGTCGACCAGGCGCTTCACCATCGTGGGCGCCGCGAACATGGATGTGCGCGGCCAGGCCGCGAACAGGCGAAAGATCTCGTCAGGCTCGAAGGCGCCTGACTCCGGGATCACGTTAACGCCGCGCCGCGCTACATGGGCCATCATGTAGAGCCCGGAGCCGTGGCTCATCGGCGCCGCATGCAGGATCGGATCGCCCGGACTGACCGGATCGACCTCGGCCATATAGGCGTGGCTCGCCCAGTTGAGCACGCGATGCGTGAGCATCGCACCCTTCGGACGACCGGTCGTGCCGGAGGTGTAGAACAGCCAGGCAAGATCGCCGCCACTGCAGGGCGTCACGGGTGCCGGATCCGCCGTGAAGAGCTGCGTGTACTCGGCGCTGCCGATCGTGATCAGACGCTCGAGGCTCTTCGGCGCATGCGCCGCGAGCTCGCTGTCGAGACCTTCGGACGCGAAGGCGACACGCGCGCCGGAATGCTCGAGAATGAAGGCGAGCTCGAGACCGTGCAGCTTCGCATTGGCAGGCACCGCTGCGAGGCCCGCATGCCAGATCGCGAAGATCACCTCGAGATAGTCGGGCGAGTTCTTGGCAGCGACGGCGACGCGGTCGCCGGGCTTCAGGCCAAGCTGCCCGCGCAGCGCGCCTGCGAGACGCGCAACGCGCTCGGTGAGTTCGCCGTAAGTGCGGACGACGCGGGTCCCCTGCCCGACCGCCGGACGGTCGGCATCTCCGGCGCGCGAGAGCCAGTACGCGATGTTCATGAAAGGATCATACTGACCTCAGACGGCATTCAGCCAGCCGAAGTGAACCGGATAGCCCTCACCCGAGAGCAGCGTCATCGTCTCGTACAGCGGCAGCCCCACAACGTTCGAATAGGAGCCGACCATCTTCACGACGAAGGTGCCGGCGAGACCCTGGATCGCGTAGCCGCCCGCCTTGCCGCGCCACTCGCCGGAGGCGAGATAGGCCTCGAGGTCCTCGTTCGAGAGACGCTTGAAGCGCACGCGAGTCTCGACCAGACGCTGACGGAACGCTTCCTTGGGCGTGATCAGGCAGAGGCCCGAATAGACCCGATGATTGCGGCCCGAGAGCAATCGTAGGCAGGCGGCCGCCTCATCGAGCGACTCAGCTTTTGGAAGAATGCGCCGGCCGACCGCCACCACTGTGTCGGCGCCGATGATGTAGGCGCCACGCAGATCCTCGTCGCGACGCACGGTGGCGAGCGCGGCTTCGGCCTTGGCGCGGGCGAGGCGGGTGGCGAGCGCGCGCGGCAGCTCACCCTTCTCGGGAATCTCGTCGAGCTCCGCCGGGAGCAGCGAGTCCGGCTCGATGCCGGCCTGGTTGAGCAGTCCGAGCCGGCGCGGCGAGCCGGAAGCGAGCACAATTTTCGGGCGGCCGATCATGTCAGTGCGTCCGCGCATGCGTTGTCGTGATCAGGCGCGTCACGCGACCCTCGTTCTTTCGTCAATGTCACTTGAACCGATAGGTGATGCGACCCTTGGTGAGGTCGTAGGGAGTCATCTCGACCAGAACCTTGTCGCCGGCGAGCACCCGGATACGGTTCTTGCGCATCCGGCCGGCCGTATGAGCGATGATCTCGTGATCGTTTTCCAGCTTCACGCGGAAGGTCGCGTTCGGAAGCAGCTCCGTGACCACTCCGGGAAATTCCAGAAGCTCTTCCTTCGTCATCGAGAACCAGCGTGTTCGGGTCCTTTGGCCGGCTGCCGGTCAGCAGCCGGGCTGCAGTCCATCGCATTCCGAGATAGGGCGCGGAAACTAGCGGAATCGGCCGGTTTTCACAACTGGCCGGGCCGAGGCGTCCCGCATTCATTCGTTTCCAGCCTGGTAACTGCCGAAACGGTCGCGAATCCGCTTCAGGAGCTGATCGCGCACCTCGCGATAGGCATCCAGACGCTGCTCGCGACTGCCCTCCGTCACGGTCGGATCCGGGGTCGGCCAGTATTCGACGTCCACTGCATTGGTGCGGGTGAGCTCCAGCGCACGATGGTGCGCCTCGGGAGCGAGCGTGATGATGAGATCGAAGTTGAGCCCCTCCAGATCCTCCAGCTCCTCGAAGGTGATCGGCTTGTGCTTGGCGATGTCGAGGCCGACCTCGTCCATGACGGCGGTCGCGAACGGGTCAAGCTCGCCTTTGCGGACGCCCGCAGAACCCACATAGGCGGTGCGGCCGAAGAGCTGCTTGAACAGGCTCGCCGCCATCGGAGAACGCACCGAATTCATGCCGCACGCGAACAGCACCGCGTGAGGCCTGGTCGAGCGCGACATCCTCACCCCTTCCAGTGCAGCACGCAGATGAGGGTGAAGAGCCGCCGCGCGGTGTCGAAGTCGAGCTCGATCTTGTCCTTCAGCCGCTCGAGCAGCAGGGTCGAGCCGTCGTTGTGGAGGCCGCGGCGGCCCATATCGATTGCCTCGATCTGGCTCGGCGTCGCGGTGCGGATCGCCTTGTAGTAGCTGTCGCAGATCATGAAGTAGTCCTTCACGATGCGACGCAGCGGCGTGAGCGAGAGCAGATGCGCGACCACCGGCGTCTGATCGGCCAGTCGTATGTCGAAGACGAGACGGTTCTCGGAGATCGAGAGGTACAGCGCGTAAGGGCCGCCTTCGTGGCCGACCGGCGCGAAAGTGTTGTCCTCGAGGAGGTCGTAGATCGCGACCGCGCGCTCGTGCTCGATGTCGGGACCCGACCGGCCGATCGAGGCGTCGTCGAGGGTGACGGCGGCCAGCCGCTTGCGGCTCTTCTCGTCGGCCGGACTAGACATTGAGCCTGATGGCCACGGAGCGCGCGTGGGCGTCGAGGCCTTCCGCCTTGCCGAGCGCCATGGCAGCGGGGCCGAGCGCGCGCAGCGCCTGCGGATCGAGGCGGAGCAGCGAGGTGCGCTTCATGAAGTCGAGCACGCCGAGCCCGGACGAGAAGCGCGCTGAGCGCGCCGTCGGCAGCACGTGGTTGGAGCCCGCGACGTAATCGCCGATCGCCTCCGGCGTGTGCGCGCCGAGGAAGATCGCGCCCGCGTTGCGGATGCGGGCGCCGAGCGCTTCAGCATTCTCGGTTTCGATCTCGAGATGCTCGGGCGCGACGGCATCGACGAGCGGAACGGCTTCGTCGAGATCGCGCACCAGAATGACGGCGCCGAAGTCGCGCCAGGACGCCGCGGCTACGGCGCCGCGCGGCAGAGTCTTGAGCTGCCCGTCGACCGCGCGCTCGACCGCGTCGGCAAGGCCGGCGTCATCTGTGATGAGAATCGCCTGTGCGGCGGTGTCGTGCTCGGCCTGAGCCAGGAGATCGGCGGCGAGCCAGTCGGGGTTGGCGTGGCGGTCGGCGAGGATCAGCACCTCGGACGGGCCCGCGATCATGTCGATGCCGACCTTGCCGAACACGAGACGCTTCGCGGCCGCCACATAGGCATTGCCGGGGCCGACGATCTTGGCGACTGGCGCGATGCTCTCGGTGCCATACGCGAGAGCCGCAACCGCCTGAGCACCGCCGATGCGATAGATCTCATCCACGCCGGCCAGCTTGGCCGCGGCGAGCACGAGCGGGTTGAGCGTGCCGTCGGGGGCGGGCACCACCATCACGAGCCGCGGCGAGCCCGCCACCTTGGCGGGCACGGCGTTCATCAGAACGGAGGATGGATAGGCCGCGGTGCCGCCCGGGACATAGAGGCCGACGGCCTCGATGGCGGTCCAGCGATGGCCGAGCTCGACACCGAGAGGATCGGTGAAGCGATCGTCCTTGGGGAGCTGGCGGCGGTGATAGGCCTCGATGCGGTCACGTGCCAGCGCCAAGGCATCCAGCGCGGCTCGATCGCAGGCATTCGCGGCGGCATCGAGCTCGGCCGCGGTGACGCGCAGGCCGACGCTGTCGAGATCGATGCGATCGAATTTCCGGGAGAGGTCGATGAGCGCGCGGTCGCCGCGCGCGATCACGTCCGCGATGATGGCGCGAACGGCCTGCTCGACGTCCTCGGAAATCTCGCGCTTGGCGGCGAGGAAGTCACGAAACCGCCCGGAAAAGTCGGCGGCGCGTGTATCGAGGCGAATCGGCATGGCTCAGTCCCTGGCGGGACCGCTTCCCGCGCGCCCCAAGTGAATGGCGCGCGGGGAAAAAGCCGTCAAGCCACGCGGCCGTCCGCGTGCTTGGGGCAGCAGGAGGTGGTCCAGACCGGCCCCAGATCGGCGAGCTCGCATTCGAGGCACTCGACCTCGAGCCGGAGCGCGCCGCCTCCCGAGAAGATCAACGTGATGACGCCGCCCGGCGCATCGGTCTCGGCAAAATCGACGGCGAGCAGGTTGAGCACGGCCTCCTTGTCGACCGGGCTGACATTGCGACATTTGCAGGCGGTCACGCGGTCGAAGCGAAGCGCAGTCCGGCGGCGCTGATAGGCCGGAGCGCCGTCGCTCGCGGTCTCCCAATCAAACCGATTCAGTCCCAGGACACAGCGCTTCTCGTCCGGTCGCCAGACGATATCCGCGACCTTGACGGTGGAATCCTGAAGGTGGGTCGAAACGACCTCGAGATCGTCCTTGTCGAGGGCGATGAGCTTGAGCGGGTCCATGATACGCCCCGGAGCGACTGTGGCTGCTGCTGGTGGGAGTTAGGTAGGGAGGCGCCCTTCAACGCGCAAGCCGGGGACAAGATCCGGTAAAGTTAGATATTGCGGTGCGAGGCCAACGACCGGGTCGGCCGCCGGAGGCAAGGGAGATGGGGATGACCCCGGACGAGACGGTGACTCGCTACTGCCTGGCCTGGGACGAGCCCGATGCGGAGCGGCGGCGCGCCATCCTGGCGGAGGTCTGGGCCGAGGATGGACGCTACACCGATCCCACGGTGGACCTGTCGGGCGTGGAGGCCCTCGTGGCCCATATCGGCCGGGTGCAGGAGACCTATCCGGGCTCGCATATCGAGCGGCTGAGCGCCGTGGACCTGCACCACGACGTGCTCCGGTTCACGTGGCGCCGGGTTCTGGCCGACGGTCAGCCGCGCCCCGACGGCATCGATTTTGGTGCGCTCGCGCCGGACGGAAAGCTGGCGCTGATCGTCGGGTTCTTCGGGCCCGTCAATCCGCAGGCATAGCAAGCCTGGCGATCAGCCGCTGATGCGGCTGATGTCGGCGCCACAACGCGAGAGCTTCTCTTCCAGGCGCTCGAAGCCGCGATCGAGGTGATAGACGCGGTTCACCATGGTCTCACCTTCGGCCGCGAGCGCGGCGATCACCAGCGAGACGGAGGCGCGAAGGTCCGTCGCCATCACGGGCGCGCCCTTGAGCTTGCTTACGCCCTCGATGATGGCGGTCTCGCCGTCGAGCTGGATATGGGCGCCGAGCCGGGCCAGCTCCTGCACGTGCATGAAACGGTTCTCGAAGATCGTCTCGGTGATGTGCGAAGTGCCCTTGGCCTTGGTCATCAAGGCCATCAGCTGCGCCTGCAGATCGGTTGGAAAGCCCGGAAATGGCTGCGTGGTCACTTCCACGGGCGCGAGACCGGCGCCGTTGCGCTTGATGCGGATGCCTTCATTGGTGGAGGAGATCTCGGCGCCGGCTTGCGCGATCACATCGAGCGCCGCCTGCAGCAGCTCCGGACGCGCGCCTTCGAGCAGCACGTCGCCGCCTGTCATGGCGGCCGCCATCGCGTAGGTGCCGGTCTCGATGCGATCGGGCAGGACAGCGTGGCGCGCGCCGTTGAGGCGCGTAACGCCATCGACCACGATGCGGGACGTGCCGAGGCCTGAGATCTTCGCGCCCATCTTGATGAGACATTCGCCGAGGTCGACCACCTCGGGCTCGCGCGCGGCATTCTCGATCACGCTGGTGCCGTTCGCGAGGCTCGCCGCCATCAGCGCCGTGTGGGTGCCGCCGACCGTCACCTTGGGAAATACGATCTCGCCGCCGCGCAGACCCTTCTTGGCGCGGGCAATGACATAGCCGGACTCGATCTCGATCTCGGCGCCGAGGCGCTCGAGCGCCATGATGAGCAGATCCACTGGGCGAGTGCCGATGGCGCAGCCGCCCGGCATGGAGACCTTGGCCTCTCCCATGCGGGCGACCAGCGGGCCGAACACCCAGAAGCTGGCGCGCATCTTGGAGACGAGCTCGTAGGGCGCGGTGGTGTCGACGATGTTCGCGGCCGAGATGTGCAGCGTCGGCCCCCGCGTCTCGTCGTCCCCGGGCTTCTTGCCCTGGGTCATGATGTCGACGCCGTGGTTGCCGAGAATGCGCTGGAGCTGGTTGACGTCCGCGAGGCGCGGGACGTTCTCGAGGATCAGGGTGTCTTCGGTCAGCAGGCTCGCGATCATCAGCGGCAGGGCCGCGTTCTTGGCCCCTGAGATCGGGATCGCGCCGTGAAGCTGGCGGCCGCCCGAGATGCGAATGCGATCCATGACTATCCCCTTGCCCCTTCGAGAGGTCGCATTTTGTGCGTCGAGCCGGGTCTCCGGTTCGACGAAAAACGCCTAATCTTCCGGCTTGTCCGCGACAATTCCGGCGGAATCGTGGGACTCCTTCTCGTCCTCAACCCGGGCGCGCGCCTGGGCCTTGCGGCGTCTGAGGTTTTCACGCAGCGCAGCCTGCAGGCGCTCCTGGCGCGTGGCGCTCTTCGGGCGGTCGGTCATGAGGTGAACCTAGGCCGGCACGACCCGAAAGGGAAACCCCGGCGGCCCGCCTCCGTAGCTCCCGGTGTCGCCGCCCGAGAGGCGGACCTGCCCTGGGAGATGAAAATGAGCCGGACCAGCATCGCGGTGGGCCTCACGGCGGCCCTCCTCGCCCCGAGCGTTGTGCTTGCCGATTCCGTGAAGGTCATCGCCCCTCCCGCGATCAGCTGGGTCGACGCCGGGCCGAACTTGCCGAAAGGGGCCCATTTCGCGCTTCTGGCCGGCAATCCGGCCAAGCCCGAGGCCTATGTGGCGCGCGCCCGTTTCCCGGCCGGCTATGTGGTGCCACCGCACGCGCATTCGAAGCCTGAATACGTGACCGTGCTGACCGGGACCCTCCACATCGGCACGGGCGCCAAGTTCGACAAGGCAAGGGCCGAGCCGGTCGGACCCGGCGGATTATACGCCGTGCCGGCCGGGACGCCGCACTTCGCCTGGGCCGAGGCCGAGACGATCGTCCAGATATCGGGTCTCGGCCCGGGGGACGTCACCTATGCGAATCCCAGCGACGATCCCGCCAGGGCGGCGAAGAATTGACCTCCCCGGGGCGGCCGGATCGACAGCCGGTTATACCCTCCTCGGCCGGCCTGCGGTCTGCCTGAATCGGCCGCGTGCGCAGCCCTTTTGCCTGCCGCGTCCGGTACGGCCCGCGCTTGCACCTCCCCCCTGCCTATGGCAAAGACCCGCAGCGTTCCGGACGGGATTCCCGACCGCGCTTCAGCATGCTGCCGTAGCTCAGTGGTAGAGCACTCCCTTGGTAAGGGAGAGGTCGACAGTTCAATCCTGTCCGGCAGCACCAGCAATTCAGATCCGGCAATTTTGGTCGATCGACGCGCGCTGACGACGGCACGCTGATCCGAAATCGGAAACCCGCTCGGCAAGCGGACCGCTGCACAATTTGCGAGCAATCCTTGCATTTACGTTTGAGCAACAATCAGGAGTCACTATCGCGCGGCGTTGTAGTGCCCCCCAGCTACCGTCATTGACATTCGGCAGGACGGCAGCATGCGTGCAGTTTCCATTCTGTGTGACCGACCGCAATATCCGCATCCGGTCGAGGCGGCGCTGACGCCATTGTTCGAAATCGCGCGGCTCTCGCGCAAGGCGGCCAGCACGGCACCGCCGACGCGATATGCCTTCGTCGATATCGATCTGACCGACGCGAGCGGTTTCGCGGACGTGAAGCGCTGGCTTTTCGGATTTCCAAGGGACCGCAAAATCATCTTTGCAGTCGATGACGGCGGACGGGTGCAAATCGCGCAGGCGCATGCGCTGGGCGCCACCGCGGTCCTGCCGCGTCCCGTCCAGGCCTCCGCTCTGCTTGGGGAGTTTCTGGGTCCGGACGGCGCTCTGGTGAGCCAGTCGTCCGCGCTCTCTGCCGATCAACGCGGCGGCGTTGCACAAGGCATCGGTGCGCTGCAGACCATCTTTGCTTCGGTCGGCTTGGGACAGCCGCTGCATCGGGCGTGGTTGGAAAAATCCAGCGATGCCGTCGTCGAAGGCATAGAGCAGCACGGGATCGGGCCTTGGATCGAGGCGGTCCAGAAGCATCACAGCCAGACCTACCAGCATTGCCTGCTGGTCACGGGCGTCGCCGTTGCCTTCGCGTGTCATCTCGGCTTTTCGTCGGCTGATCGCCGCAAGCTGGCCCTCGCTGCCCTCCTCCATGACGTCGGCAAGGCCAAGATTCCGATCGCGGTTCTGGAGAAGGCCGGTCCGCTCGATCCGGACGAAGTCGCCATCATGCGAACGCACCCGGAGCTCGGGCATGCGGAGTTGCAGGGCGCAAAAGGATGGCCTGCCGAAATTCTCGACCTCGTCCTGCACCATCACGAGTACCTCGACGGGTCGGGCTATCCGCATGGCCTGCGCGCGCGTGAAATCCCCGACTTGGTTCGGATCATGACGGTTTCGGATGTCTTCGGTGCTCTTCTGGAAAGGCGGTCATACAAGCAGCCGCTGTCGGGCATGGCCGCGTACAAAGTCGTGCAGAGCATGATCGGTAAGCTCGATCCGGACATCGTGAGAGCGCTGAAACCGGTCGTGCACGAGTACGCTTGAAGACCGCAGGCTTGCCGCTTCCACCTCCCGCGTTCACCGGCGGTCGAGCTTTTCGTCGATCCGGTCGAGGCGCTTGTCGATCTTGTCGCCCTGCGCGGCGATGGCCTCCTTGAGCTCTCGGACGACTCCTTCGAAGGAATCCCGGCGCACGAAGTGATCGCGCGTCCAGGTTTCGATCTCGTGGACCTTGGCCCTGAGCGCCGAGACCGTCTCGCCGATCTCGCGGCGGATGGTGTCGAGAGCCGCTACATGAGCGTCATCGATCTCCTTGCGGTGCCGCGTGATGCTCGCCGTGATGCGGGTCTCCATTTGCGAGAGCTTCCAAGTCCCGCCGATGACCAGCGCCAGCCCCTGCAGCACGAAGCCCGCGATGCCCAGGGCAATCATCACATAGTGGTACCAATCCATTCATTTCCTCGCGAAAATGCGCGCGACCTTCTCGACGCTGCGGCCGCCGAAATAGGCCGTGATCACCAGCCAGCCCCAATCGCCGATATCGCCGCCGAGCCCGTCCGTTGCACCGAGGCCGAGCACCTTGTCCCAGACCACGACCTTCCAGACGTAGATCACGAAAGCGAAGGCGAAGAGCGGGCGCGGCAGCGCCGTGTACCAACGCCCCTGCTCGGCGAGCACGACCCGGGCATTGAGCTCGCGCTGCGTGCGCTCGAGCGCGAGCTCGCGGGCGGCGAGATCGGCGGCGATGCGATCGTGATCGTTGCCGGCCTGAAGCTTTGCCTTGTAGGCATTGATGAGCCCATCGACGATCGGACCGCCGATGAGACTGCCGAGCCAGGCGGGAAGCATGTCACTCCGCCTTGCTCAGCGAACGCAGACGCGCCAGCGCGGTCACCACCGCGACACCGAGACCGATCCAGGCCACGGTGTGCGGGTCGAGCACTGCCGCGATCTGCGCCTTGACGTCCGGCGAATTGAGCAGCTCCGCACCTTGAAGCACGATCGCGAGCAGCGCGCTCGCAAGGCCGACCACGTACGCCCAGGCGATCGTGAGGGAATGTCGGCACCAGGCCTTGAGACGCGACAGCATGATCAGCTCCTCTTGAAGATGGACAGGAATGCGGAGACGAGTGTCGCCAGAACGCCGGCGGGCGCCGGCCTCGGCGGCACGGGCTCGAGATCTGACGGCAGAACAGGTGCGGGCTTCGCTGCAGGCGCCTTGCCGTCGATCCGTGCTGCGACATCGGTATCCATCGCGCAGAGCTGGCGCAGCACCGTCATGGCGCCGAGCTGGCTGTCCATGACATTCGGATCGAAGACGCCGTCGCGGACATACTTGCCGCGCTTCTGCGCCGACGAGCCGCCCCAGAGATAGGGGGAAGGGACGCCCTTTGAGCGATAGCCGAAGCCGTTGAAGCTCTCGAGCGTGAACGCGATCTGCGGCACGTCCCAGGTTGCGCCTTTGTAGTCTTTGAGCGCGTCGATCGCGGCTTCCTCGAACGTTGCGAACGGACCGCGGCCGATCGGCACGATCGTCGTCTTGTGGCCGGTGCCGATGATCGGCTGCCCGTTGTGCAGCACGGCGTTGAAGTTGCAGTTGGACTCCCGCATGTGGATCACGCCGATGGCGAACCACGGCACGCCGGTCCTGCGCTCCAGCGCCTTGTAGCGATCGGCATGGGCGAGGATCTTCTCGGCCGCGCGGCGCGCCTCGCTGACCTTCTCGATCCTCGCGGCGGCCCATAGGGCGAGGTATCCCTGCCGATAGGCAGAGAGCGTATGCTTTGGCATTTGTGGCTGCTCCAGAAATGCAAAAGCCGCCACGGGGGCGGCTTTTGGGGGAACGTCCGGACGCGGGCTAGGTGGACGGCTGCTCGCGGCGTGATAGAACACCCGCCCTCCTGGTGACTTCTCAGACAGAGCGAAAATGGCCCGACCCCAGCGGAACTTCGTCCAGCAGCTCTTTCATCGAGCCGCGGTCAGCTACCGCGTTCGCAGCTCGCGCATCGGCGTCCGCCGACACGGGCTCGAGGACTTGCTGCGGAATCGGCCGGGCGACGCCTTCCCGTGGTCACCCGTCGAAGTGTGGAGCCTTTACCAGAACATCCGCACGCGGAAGCCTGAAGTGGCCATGGAATTCGGTGTGGGTTGCACGACGTTCACGATCGCCGAAGCCATGCGCCGCAATGGTCGCGGGCGACTGATCACCGTGGACTCCAACCGTCACTGGCTCGAGGAGGCAAAGAAGGGCCTCCCAGACGAGCTGCGGCAGTTGGTGACGTTCCACTACTCGCCGGTCGAGCAGACCACGCACGCGGGCGTCCCGTGTCACCGCTACTCCGACCTGCCGGACGACGATCTCGACTTCTTGTATGTCGACGGCCCGGATGCGAGCGATGTGCCTGGTTGGGGACCGGGGAAACCCGTGTCCGTCGATCCCATCGACATGGAGCAACGTTTCCGGCCTGGCTTTCGGATGGTGGTCGAGGGTCGCCTTCTGAACCAGGTCTTCCTCCAGAAGCATCTCCGCCGCACGTACTCCGTATGGGAGGACGCCCGCTTCCGAATAATGACATTCGATCTTGTCGGCTAGGACTTGGGACTGCTGATCAGTGTAGCGGGGGCTTTGGCGTCTGCTCTGCTCCGGATGCCGCGGTGTCGGGTTGAATGGCGCCGCTTGGGCGCTTAGGGTGCCGCCGCGTCGATCACCGGCACAGGACCGAGAATGCTGAGGTTCCTCACGAAGACGGCTGTGTATGGCGCTTGGCCCGAGGCCTTCGCGCGCATCCGGAGCGCACGCGCGCAGCGCGGGCACATCTCGGCCGAAATGGCTGCACCCGGGTTTCGCGAAAGCGGCGACTTGGCTGCGCGGGAGTATGGCTCCTACGACGGCTACCTTGCGCACCAGGCCGAGAAGTATCGCCGCATGCTGGAAAAGAGCGGCGGCCTCGGACGCCGCGCTCTGGTGGCCTATCGGGTGAAGTTCTTCCGGCGTTTCCGAGCTCTGGCCTCTGCCCTTCCCCGCGATGCATCGATCGTGTGCGCGGGCGCGCGCGACGGAACGGAAGTCGAGGTGTGGCGCGATCTCGGTTTCTCGAATGCCGTCGGCTTCGATCTCAACCCCGGCCCCGACAATCCCTATGTCAAGCCGGGTGACTTCAACCACCTGCCGGTGCCCGACCATTCCGCGCATCTCTACTACTCGAACGCCGTGGACCACGCGTTCGACCTCGACACCATGTTCAAGGAAGCGCGCCGCGTCCTGCGGGATGACGGCGTCGCCCTGTTCGACATCGGCACCGGCAGCGCGAGAGAGTACGAAGCCGTGAACTGGCGCCGACCCGAGATCCCACTCGTGAAGCTGCTGGACCACTTCGGTCGCTTGGAAGCCGTCGAGCGCAGCAAGGCTTGGCTGTTCGTGACGGTGAGGCCCTAATAACCCAATGGTGCGTGCGCGTACGCTTGCAGAACGGCAGGAACGTAGGGTTCGGCACTGCCCTGCTCCTGAAATTCAAGGAACCCCAACGGCGGTCCTTAGTAGGCATCGCCAGGGTGCCATTGATGGGCGATGAGCGTCCATGTCATAGCCGAGTTGGAGATCCGTATGTCGGTAGAGCTGATGTACATGGCTTTTCGCGCCCGGACCCGGCCGACACCGCCATCTTGGTCGCGGGTGCCGCAGTGGCTCAAGTCTCTTGCGGAACTGGTTGAGGCGTCGACACGAACGGGCGTCGCCAACGATTTGACAATCCAACCACCTGATTGGGAAGAAGCTCCAAGTTGGGCACTGAACTTCATAGATTTTGTCGAGCAGGCCGCTCGGCAGCGCAGGGCGATCAGCGAAGACGAGCGCACCGACTAGCTCTTACTGAACGCATACAGCGAACAGCTCCCGCTTATCGTTCCCGTCGCGAACAGCAGGCGGACCCCGGCGATCGGCCCCGCTGTCTTGTACTTGCCGCTTCCCATGATGCGTCGAGAGGCGGAGTTCGAGTCCGAGTAAACTGTATCCCAACCGAATTCGACAAAATCATTTGCCTCGGGATTGTTGAACCGAATGGCGGCCCAGACATTCTCGCCAGCACCACTCCCCGGATTAAGGCCAGATGCCGCAAGTACCATCTTCGAATCGCTGGCGGAACCGAGTGCACCCGTGCTCCCCACAACGACGACAAACCCGTTCCATTCGTAGGCACTGGAGCCGCTTTGCCACGTCGGTCCCGCGGTAGCTACACGCATCCAAAGCGCGGTATCGTCTACGCTTGGCTTCAGATTGCTGCAGCGGATCTCAAAAGCGTCTCCGGTTGCGTCGTTGAGCCCTGTCACCAAATCAATCTCTGATGCGCCGCTCGCGGACACCGTATGTAGGCGGACGAGGCCCGGATGAGCGAACGTCGCATCGCCGCGGAGAAACTTGACGTTATCGCCTGCCGCCGGCGCGGGAGCGATGCCGCGGACACCGGGGCTGCCGGATGTCGCGCCCGTCATATTGGGTAGGATCGAGAGCGCCTGTGTCCCATTGCAGTCCTCGGGATCTCCGGTGCTGGCCGTGACACGACACTTGATGGTCGAGGCCGCCATGTTCGCGAGCTTCGCGTTCGTGATCGCGTCGTTCGCAACGTTGAGCGTGATCGTCCCCGATGTGCTGATCGGTGAGCCGGACACCGACAGATCGGTCGAGGAGATCGCGACGCTGGTGACCGTTCCGCTGCCACCGCCGCCGCCACTGCCCGAGCCGGCAACCGGCCGCCAACGGGAAGACGTGGCGTCGTAGCGCAGTGCGATCGCGGAGCTCGGGGTCAGCGTCGTGTTGGATCCGATGGCGAGCCGATTCGCGGCGATCGAGCCCGCATCCTCGTTCGCCAGCACGATGTCGAAGCTGCCGACGTTCACGAGGCTCTTGATCGCTCCGTCCGCCTGTCCGCAGGAGAGGCCCGTGACGGAACGGGTCGCATCGCTCGAGATCCGCAACACGCCACGGTCCGCACAGGAGCTCGTGCCGTCTGACGCAGTGTAGTTGTTCTGGTTCGCGGTGAGCTGCGTCGCCGTGACGGCATTCGTCCAGCTCAGAAGGTTCTGGACCGTTGGCGAGGCGAATGTGCCGCCCGTGACTGTCTTGCCCGTGAAGGTCAGCGCCGAGGGCAGCGAGAGAGTCGGGTTGCCGGCGACACAGTCGCCGTTCGTCACGGTGATCTCGTTCGCGGTGCCCGTGATCGCGCGCGTATTCCAGGTGTCGGTCGCGGTGCGCGCCGTGCAGCCGGTGCCGCTTAGGCTTTCGACGGCCGCGAGATCATTGGCGAGCACCGGCGTCGGATTGCCAGCGACACCATTGCCATTTGTCCAGGTGATGCCGGCAGTGGCGTTGGCGAGGCTGCGCTGCGCCCAGGTATCGGCGCCAGTGCGCACGGCGAAGCCGGTGCCGGACAGGCCCTCGAGTGCGGCGAGATCGTTCGCGAGCGCAAAGGTGGGGTCGCCGGCAACACCGCCGGGGTTGGTGATCGTCAGGCCTGCGGCCGGCTGCTGCAGCGTCCTGGTCGCCCAGGTATTGGCGGCCGTGCGCGCTGCGATGCCGGTGCCGGAGAGCGCCGCGAGCGCATCGAGGTCCGCATCCCAGGCCTGGATGACCGCACCGATGGACGCGCAGCTCCAGGTGCCGCCCTGGCGCACCGGGACCATGTTGTTCGTCGTGCAGAAGGCGCGATCGAACCAGGCCGTGGCCGTCACCCACGAGCCCGGCGCCGCCGACGCGCCCGGATTGGCGAACACGCGGCCGCCCGGCGCGACGCCGGTGAAGCTCTGCGCGAGTGCGGGCGCGCTCGAGGCAACAAAAAAGGCCGCGAGGGCGGCCCGGTGGAGAAGCGTGCGGATCTGGGTCATCGGACGAGCCATTTCCCTGTGGTGCGATTGGGCATGAAGGTGAGCGACTGCCTGTCCATGTTCATGATCAGGCTGGAGCCGCCGAGGATGGAGGTCGGGTTCGAGGGGGCCGCCGTGACTGTCTGGGCGTAGGTGCCGAAGACGCCATCGCCGTCGTAGATCGTGACGGGCCCAACCTTGGCCGAGATCGGCGGAAGCTGGATCACGGCGGCCTGCGGCGTCGTGCGGGCGACCTCGACATCGGTGTCGTAGAGCGTCACGTCGATCTGGCCGGCCGCTGTCACGGTGCGCGGTTGCGGACTGCCGAGGGTCGTGAACGGAACCAAGACGTAGCTGTCACTGGCGGAATCCCAGACCAGCACCCATGCGCTCGGCCGCGCGGCCTCCGCGATGTCGGCGGCCTGCACGAAGCGCGTGTAATCGAAATCGCCGGTCCAGAGTCCGCCGCTCTTCTCCCAGGCGATGCCGATGCCGTTCGCGACCGATGGGAAGTGCGGAATGACGCGCGGCCGGAGCGAGGCTTTCGGTGCGATCCTGAGCCGGATCGCCGGATACGCCGTCACCATGTCGGGCCCCCTTCGACGAACGGAATCTGCCCCGCCATCAGCTGCACGATCTGACCGGTGTCGAGCTCGATGCGCACGAACAGGTCGTACATGCCAGCACTGACCGCGCTCAGATCCGAGACCGTGAATGAGATTTCGAAGCCGTCTGCGGTCAGGGCCAGCTTCCCGTCGTCGGTCGAGCCCTGCAGCACAGGGCTGTTCGGCTCGTTCTCTTGGCACACCCAGAGGGCGGCACGAGAGATCGTGACGGCATCGCCGGTCTCGGCATCGGCCAGGGCGACGGCCTGGCTCCAGTCTTCGCGATTGGAGACCGCCTGCAAAGTGCCTGTGTACATGCGCCGCCCTCAGAGCTTGATGTAAACGGTGAGCAGGACGGTCGGCTGCACGATCTTGTGTGGGCCGCCACCGCCCGTGCTCTGAATCGAGATGCCGGTGGTGCCGGCGCCGGTCGCAGCAATGCCTGAGCTTGGCTGAGCTGCACCACTGCCGCCTTCTGCCCCGCCTGTCGACGCTGGTTGAGTGTAGGAATGAGTGTGGCCCGGATCGGTGACGCCGTGGGCATGAGACGGCATCTCTGCCACTGTCAGGGTATGGCTCTGCGAGCCGCCGACCGCGCCAAGCACCGTTGCCGAGGTTCCGAAATAGGTTGAAGTCAGCCGACTCGCCGCCGAATTGCCCATATCGTCGAGGCCCGCGATGACGCGGCCGCGCATGTCGGGCAACGCGATTGTCTTGTTCGCGCCCCAGTCGGCGGCGGCGCTGGCGCCATGACCGCCGCTCACGGCGAGGGTCGCGTCGTTATTCCACAAGAACTCGAACAGCGCCTGGCAATCCGCGTTGGCGCGCTCGGTCGCGCCGGAGCTCGCGGAGCCGATGGTGCGGCCATTGGCGCGCACATAGCCGGAGAGCGTGCCGGTCGCGTAGCGCACCTTGATGTCGCCGGTCGCAATGACTGTGGTCGGATCGATCGGTGAGCCACCGCCGCCGCCCCCCGAGGGGCCGACGACCAGGAGGCCGTCCTCGGCGATCTGCACGATGCCGTTGCGATCGGTGAGACGAACCTTGATGGCCCCATCCGCGAGATAGAAGGCGGGTACGCGTCCCGACGCATCGAGCGTGATCGGGTTGGGATGCGGCAAGGTGAGCGCGGCATCCTTGAATGCACTCTGCGGCGTCGTCGTGCCGGCCTGGTAGAAGTAGAGAAGCCCTCCCACAAGCGGGTCGCCCTGGCTGTCGAACTGCTGCGACAGGCTGAGACTGATCGTGCCGGCGCCGAGCGCCTGCGCGATAAGCGCAAGCACGGCGAGCGCGGCAAGCGCGCAACGCTGCATCATGATGGTTATCCTCGGGATTGAGGCGCGGGTGGCGCCGGATGGGCTGCGAAGTGGGCACGAGCTGCGCGCCCGCAATCGCGCTCAAGGGTGTGAAGAACCGCTTAGCGCATCTCGTATAGGAGACCAGGGGCGTGGAGCCGCAAGACCCGCACGGGGCGGAGCGAAATGGCGTCGCTGCTGGCAGGAGAATCGACCAGCCGCGCTTCTTCTCCGCGTATTCTTCCGCAATCAGTCTATGCGTGCTGACCGGCCTTACCCGGCCTGAATGGGATGGCCCAGATTGGACAAGCGACTACGTTTGTGCGCAATGATCACCTCGTCCCTGCTTGGGGCGAAGTCGTTCAGTACCAGAATTTGTAGATGGACCCCTGGACCTCCACTTCGGACGGCAGGGATCCCGTTTGTTTATAGATCGAGTTTACTTTTCGGATCGCTCTGAGGTATCGCGCCTGTTCCATCCGTTGCTCCGGCGTCCACTTTCGCTGGCGTGACAACTCGCGCCGCCTGGCCCGCCGTTCTTTCTCGTCCAATTCGGGCGACGAACTTTCCTCTTTCGACGCCAAGTACTTGGGATTCACGCGCATCGCTTGAAAGCTCCGAGCTCCATCGAGGTTCTATAAAATTAGCATGTATCTGCAGCGACATCGAGAGCGAAGCTTTTCGCCAGGGTGAATACAAACGCCTCGTTGCTGAACGTTGCCCCCGCCCTCACAACCTGTCTGGTTCCCACGCCTCGCCATCGTCCTCCGTTACAGCGCCCGTAAGCGGCACTGCCGCCGCCGCAGCGATCGAGTTGAACTGAATGAATTTGCGCAGGATCGGATTGGGGTTCACCGCCGCGCGAATTGCTGCGGCGGTCCTGGGTGCGACCGACTTCAAGTAATTGGGATCGGCCATGTACGCGCGGATCGCCTCCGCGACATATTCGTGCCAGATGGCCCTTTGTCCCTCGTAACCCAGGTCCTGTGGCAGGAAGGGCCGGCCCCCGGGAGCCGCCTCCGCGCGTAGCCGGCGGGGATTGTTCAGCGTGTTGTAGACACGCTCGAGTTCGTCGGCGAGACCCTTGGTGTGGATCTGGCCAGCGACGTCCTCGATTGCATGACCGAACTCGTGCCCGACCAGTTGGTCCGTTATCCCGCGTGGCAAGCCTCTTAAGACCCTGATTTTGCGGACTAGCTCATTACCTCGCATTTCTGCGGTATACAGACCGACCGTATTGGGAGGAAGTTTACTGGCGGGAACGATTCGGGGCTTAGAGCCAATGACTTCCGTTGCCGCGTCGTGAACTTGCGCAGGCGTGAGGGCCTCGTCCGCTCCTCCCACCGTTCTTCGTCCGGCGATGTATCGGGCGGCAAGCGGTCGTCCTTCGATGTCGCGTGTGAGAGGCCCCGTCGCATTGGGCGCCAGAACTCCAGCCGGGTAGTCTTCCTCAAATGCGCGAGGTGCCCGCCTTGGAGGATTGTATATGTCCACCCGCGGCGGCTTCGATGGCAGGGCTCGATCGATGACGCGCGCAACGGGACGTGCCCCGATACTGAGTATCTTCGTGGCGGCACCAGTCGGCATGAGGGTGCCCATATCGACGGCACTCTCAGTCAACTTGCTGTCGAGTTGCTCGGCTTGGGCAGGATCAGGGCGAGCCGTTCGATTGACGGCCTCGTGTAACGTGTCGATATCGCGCCGCGCCTGTTTGCGGGCTCCGTCCATAGCCTCCTTGAAGGCGGGGTCCAATTCCTCATTGGGATGCGGCGCGCGCGCGCTGATGGCACGCAAGGTGTCGAGAATCGAAACGCCCGCTTTACCAAGGGTGCGCTCGGCGACTTCCAGCTTGTTGCGCCAGCCGGCTTGGGTCGGCAGCGTCGTGAGGGCGACCCTTTCGGCGGCTATCGCGCGCTGCTCGCCCTCGACGGCACGCTGAAGTATCAACTTCGCGTCGTCGATCATCAGCTTGCGCGTGATCGGCCCGGTGGCCGGCGCGCCTTGCTGGACAGTCGAGACCTCGGCCAGCTTCGCCTCGGCATTTTCGCGAAGCTCTACGGCCTTTACCCGCGTCTCGCGCGCATCCGCGATCGCGGCCTGCTGTCGTTTGTAGGCCTCATCGCCGGTGAGCATTCCGATCCTCGAACCGCGGAGGCGCAATGAGGATTCGGTCTCGCTTGGTGGCGAGTATAGTCCAGCACCGAGGTCGTAATCGAAGTTGGTGCCGCCGCTTCGGAATGGCTGGTCGTCGAGCGGGGTGACGGCGGGCAATTCGAGTGCTGCGGGGCGCGTGGAGCGCGGGTCAAGGCCTTCGGAGGCGCTGGAGTCCTGTTGCGCTGCCACCGGTCCGTTTGGGACAGGCTGCACTTCGGCGCGGCGGGCGAGCGTAAGGCCGCGTGGCGTATCGATCACCGCATCATGGGCGCCGAAGCTCGCTTCGTGAAGGGTCGCCGCCGATATCGAGGGCGGCTTCGACATGTCGTGGACGATCTTGTCCATGGCACCGAATCCGGACTCGCCTTCGCTCGAGGCAAGCGCGTTTGCGGTCTGGTCGGGGTCGACCAGGACGTCAGCGTCCATCAGTCTCATGGTTCAGCCCTTCTGGCGGAGGCTGCCGTCAGCAGGATGGATGTAATAGGCGCCGCGAGGGAGGGCGGCGTAGGCCTGCGGCGTGCGCGGTATATGCAGCGCCTCGTAGGCGGCGTGAGGCGTCATCGGACGTCCGAGATTCTGGCCGAAGGCCGCCGGCGCCTTGTCGACATCCCGACCGACGCCCGTTGCCTTTGCCCTGTCGAAGGCCTGCTGCGGATAGTCTGCGGGCGGCGTGCCGATGGGGCCACGCTGCGGCAGAATACTGCCTGTCGCGTCGGTCGGCTCAGCGAACCGTGGTGCGCCAGGAGGGCCGGCCGCCCGCATTGCGCCACGGTCGGCGAGCGCTGCGAAATCCTTCAGACCCTGGAGATCACCGATGCCGGCGAGGCGAGCCGCGATCTCGCGATAGTCGAACCCGCCCTGCTCATCGCGCGGCACGCCGTCATGGAACAGCGCGTCACGCGCCGCGCGCTGGCGCAGCTCGCGCCCCTTTTCGCGACCCGTAATATAGCTGTCGATCGGATCCCCGAGCTTCGAGAAGTCCACGAAGGACTCCGGCGGATAGGGAAGGCCCAAGTGGTTCTGCGGGATTGCCATCAGAAGCCTCCGAAGCCGAGCAGCTTGGCACCGAGGTTCACGCCGGTGCCGATCGCGTTCCAACCCTGTGAAGCGGCGCGCAACCGATCCATCTCGGCCGCGGCGAGCGCATTGCCGATGCCGGTCTCCTTGTCCCAGCCGTATTTGGCGCGGGCGAGCTCGTCGGCATTAAGCGTGCTGCCGAGACCCGTGTAGGCGCTGGCCTGGCCCGAAGCTGCGGCATTCGCGGCGTTCAGGTTCGGCGCGAGCGCGCCGACATAGTCCTTCCAGGATTGGTCGGCATAGCCGGTTGCGAGCTTCACCGTATCCGCAATCGTGTTGCCCGAGCCGAGCATGCCGCGGGAGGCGGCGCGGCGGTCATTGGCGTCGAGCGCCTGGTCGAGGGCGAACTGATAGCCCGGATTGGTCTGGAAATTCTCCCGCGCCCGCGCGTAGCCCTCGGCGCCATTGACGCCGGTCGCGTCCGCATAGGCGTCGTAGCCCTTGAGGCCGCGCGTGTAGAGCGTCTCGAAGGGCAGCGCGGCTTTGGTGTACCAGTCGATCGCGTCCTTCCTGGCCGCGTTGATACCCGCGGAGGCGACGTCATAGCCCTGCCGCAGACCTTCCGATTTGCGCGCAGCCGCTGCGTCGGCGGCATCGCTGTTGAAGAGATCGAAGAGACCCATCAGTTTGCTCCTGCTTCCCAGGTTTTGGTGGTGGCGTTGAAGATCAGAGCCTGGCCGTTCGTCGGGCTCGGCGCCGCCACGTCGGCGAGGTCGTCGAGCGCGAGGCGGTCCAGGCTTTGGAAGTAGTCGAACCAGATCGTGGTCATGCGGCCGGTGCGCGGATCGATCACCGGCACGTCGGGCTTCGGCAGCGGCTTGCGGGGCATCAAGTCACCCGTGCGTCTTCGCTTTGCATGGCGCCGATCAGCGCCGCATAGACCGGATCCGCCACGTCGATGCGCCAGCGCCGGCCGTGCCAAGTGGCGCGGCCCGTGCAGGCGACGAGCGAGACGAGCTGCTCGGGGCGCGCCTGCCGGCCGAGCCGGCGGATCAGCGGGTTCGACCAGGTGAGCCCGCCGTCGTCGGACCACGAGATCTCGACCGAGGGATCGGTCTCGATCGGGTCCTGGCCGGCCGCATTGCCGACGCCGGTGACGAAGTTGAAATCGGCGCGGCCGATCGCGGCGCCGAAAGGAAAGCTCTGCACGGGCCCGCTCTCGATGCGCATGCGGAAGGGATCGGCGATCTCCTTATGCACGGCGCTCGTGACCTCCTGGATGTGGCCGGTCTTGGTGTCGCCGGCGAGCCATTTGCCGTAGGCGAAGCACGTGCCGGCGATGCGCGCCCGCTCGATGGCGTAGCTCACGCGCTCGTGCCATTTCAGGGTGTTCAGGTCGAACACCCAGGTCCAGGCCGGGCACGAGAGCTGCCAGAAGGCGTGACCGCGCGCGATATAGACGCAGGCCTCGAGGCCCGACTTGTCGGCGACCGCCTCGATGAGCGCGTCGAGATCGGGCGGCGAGACCTTCTGCGTCTCGTAGCCCGCGAGCATATGCACGGCGTTGTCATTGCCGACGAAGAGCAGGCCCTTGCCCCAGCCGTCCTCCTGGCCCGCGATGGCATGAGGACCGGCGAGGCCGATCGGCATCGCGGCCGAGCGCGCGAAGGGAAACGGTGAGGTGCCGACGTCGGTCCAGATCTCGATCGAGGTGGTGCCGCACAGGAGCAGCCGGTCGGTGAGCGCGACGCCGCGCACAAGGCCGTCGGGCTTCGCTTCGGCCTTGGCGAAGCTCAGCGCATTCACCGCGGTCGAGTTCAGATCGGTCGCGAAGGCGCGGCCGTCGCCCGTCGTGAACACCAGATAGCCGTCGATCGAGGTGACCGAGTTCACGGCGGGAAGATCCGCGTCCGGATAGCCGGAGGTGACGGTCGTGGTCGTGAACACAAAGATGTTGCCATCGGGATCGACGAAGACCTGGTCGGGCGTCGGCGTCTTGTTGTTGCGCGCGAAGAAACCCTTCTTTGTACCGCTGAGCGTCCCCGTGAGCGTCGTCGAGGCGCCGCCCGCGCTGCCATGCTTCTCCATGGCGCCTGCGTAGGCGCTGTAGAGCACGCCATTCGCTTCGAACAGGCCGCGGAAGCCGGAGCGCGCCGTCGTGCCGAAATTGCGCAGGCCCGGCGCGCGGCGGCGCACGCCACGACCCGGATGCGTGTCGCCCAGCACCTCGGCGTAGCAGTTGACGAGCCGGCCAGCGCTCTCCTGCGGGCGCGCGCCGGGCGCGGTCGTGAGTGGCAGTGGGATCTCGGCCATCAGATCACCCGTCGCGGCCGCATGGGCCGCAAGGCGCGGTCGACGCTCAGAGTTCTGCGCGTACTCGCCGGCCGGCCGATCTCTCCCAGCTCATCCTCGGCGACGCTCGCAAGCGCCGCGAGTGTCGGATCGCTCGCCTGCCCGAAGGAGCCGGCGCAGCGGTGTGCGACGATATGCGCGAGCTGCAGGAAGGACGCGGGATCGATCGCGCCGCCGCCCGGCCCCTCTTCGCCACCGTCCGGCACGTATGTGATGTCGCGCGCCGCGAGCTGCGCGAAGACCGGATCGATGATCCGGTCCACCTTGGCGACGTCCTCGGCCGAAGGCGTCTGCCCTTCGGCGAGCACGTGCAGGTTCGCGAGCACCTGGTCGATCAAGGCGCGTCGTGTCTTGGCAAGGTCAGGCATGGCGCTTGCTCTTTCGCGTGGGAGTAGGCGCGCCCCGTTACCCGGGGGGGTGGTACGCCCCGCGCGCCCCGTCG
>JAEYAU010000010.1 GCA_023404705.1 Pseudomonadota bacterium | reverse complement strand
TCCCGGCAATGGGACGGTGCATGTGGGCGCGGGTCAGCACCTGGTTGGGGCGCCGACGCGCCCGCCGCAGATTCATCGGCTCAGGCGCCGAGCGCGGCCGCGATCGCCGCCAGCGCGGCATCGGCCTTGGCCCCGTCCGGACCGCCGGCCTGTGCCATGTCGGGCCGCCCGCCGCCACCCTTGCCACCGAGCGCCTCGGCGCCCTTGCGGACCAGATCCACGGCGTTGAAGCGCCCCGTGAGATCCGCGGTGACGCCGACCACGATGCCGGCCTTGCCCTCGTCGGTGACGCCGACGATGGCGACCACGCCGGACCCGACCTGCTTCTTGCCCTCGTCGGCGAGGCTCTTGAGGTCCTTGATCTCGAGGCCCGTGACGGCGCGCGCCATCAGCTTGATGTCGCCGACCGTGCGGATGCCGGCATCGCCGCCGGTGGCGCTTGCGCCACCGCCCATCGCGAGCTTGCGCTTGGCCTCCGAGACCTCGCGCTCGAGGCGTTTGCGGTCCTCGACCAGCTGGCCGACGCGCTGGTCGACTTCGGCGACCGGCACCTTCAGCAGCCCCGCGAGATCGTGCAGCTTGCGGCTCTCGCCCGCGAGATGTCGCCGCGCCGCGCCCGCGGTCATCGCCTCGATGCGGCGCACGCCGGCCGCGACGCCGGCTTCTCCCACCACCGTGATGAGGCCGATGTCGCCGGTGCGCCGCACATGGGTGCCGCCGCAGAGCTCGACCGACCAGCCGAGCGCATTGCGCCGGTCCTGGTCGTTTTGGCCCATGGCGACCACGCGCACCTCGTCGCCGTACTTCTCGCCGAACAGCGCGCGGGCTCCGGACGCGATCGCGTCGTCGACGGCCATCAGGCGCGTGGTGACGGGCGTGTTCTCGACCACCTTGGCGTTGGCGAGCTCCTCGATCCGCTCCATCTCGTCTTCGCTGATCGGCTTGGGATGCGAGAAGTCGAAGCGCAGCCGGTCGGGCGCGACCAGCGAGCCCTTCTGCGCCACGTGATCGCCAAGCACCAGGCGCAGCGCCTCGTGCAGCAGATGCGTCGCCGAATGGTTGGCGCGGATGTTGGAGCGCCGGCCGTGATCGACGTCGAGCGTGAGCGCGGTGCCGCGCGCCAGCGTGCCCTGCTCCACGGTGCCGAAATGCACGAAGAGATCGCCCGCCTTCTTCTGCGTCTCGGTGACGCGGAAGCGCACGCCGTCGGCGCTCATCACGCCGGTGTCGCCGACCTGTCCGCCGGACTCACCGTAGAACGGCGTCTGGTTGAGCACGACCGCACCGGTCTCGCCGGCCTTCAGCGCATCGGTCTCCTTGCCGTCGCGCACCAGCGCGGCGACCACGCCTTCGGCGCTCTCGGTCTCGTAGCCGAGGAATTCGGTGGCGCCGACCTTTTCGCGCAAGGTCAACCAGACGGTCTCGGTCGCGGCCTCGCCCGAGCCCGCCCAGGAGGCGCGCGCGGTCTCGCGCTGGCGCTCCATGGCGGCGTTGAAGGCCGCAAGGTCGACGCCGATGCCGCGCGACTTGAGCGCGTCCTGCGTGAGGTCGAGGGGGAAACCGTAGGTGTCGTAGAGCGTGAAGGCGACCTCGCCCTTGAGCTGGTCCCCGCGCTTCAAGGCCGCGCTCTCGGTGTCGAGGATCGAGAGGCCGCGCTCCAGCGTCTTGCGGAAGCGCGTCTCCTCGAGCTTCAGCGTCTCGCTGATCAGCGCCTCGGCGCGGGTGAGCTCCGGATAGGCGAGGCCCATCTCGCGCGTGAGCACCGGCACCAGGCGCCACATCAGCGGCTCGCGCGCACCGAGCAGCTGCGCGTGCCGCATGGCGCGGCGCATGATGCGGCGGAGAACATAGCCGCGGCCCTCGTTCGAGGGCAGCACGCCGTCCGCAATCAGGAACGCGCTCGCGCGCAGATGATCGGCGATCACCCGGTGCGAGGCCTTCTGCGGCCCGTCGGCCTCGACATGGGTGAGCTCCGCGACCGCGCGGATGATCGCGCCGAACAGGTCGATCGAGTAGTTGTCATGCGTGCCCTGCAGCACCGCGGCGATGCGCTCGAGCCCCATGCCGGTGTCGATCGAGGGCTTGGGCAGCTCGATGCGCTTGCCGTCCGGCAGCTGCTCGTACTGCATGAAGACGAGATTCCAGATCTCGATGAAGCGGTCACCGTCGGCCTCGGGCGAGCCGGGCGGACCGCCCGGGATCTTGTCGCCGTGGTCGTAGAAGATCTCGGAGCAAGGTCCGCACGGACCGGTGTCGCCCATGGCCCAGAAATTGTCGGAGCCCGCGATGCGGATGATGCGGCTCTCGGGCAGGCCGGCGATCTTCTTCCACAGGTCGAAGGCGACGTCGTCGTCGATATAGACGGTGGCGGTCAGCTTGTCCTTCGGCAGCCCGTATTCCTTGGTGACCAGGTTCCAGGCGAGCTCGATCGCGCGCTCCTTGAAGTAGTCGCCGAACGAGAAGTTGCCGAGCATCTCGAAGAAGGTGTGGTGGCGCGCCGTATAGCCGACATTGTCGAGGTCGTTGTGCTTGCCGCCGGCGCGCACGCATTTCTGCGCCGTCACGGCGCGGCTGTAGGGCCGCTTCTCCATGCCCGTGAAGACGTTCTTGAACTGCACCATGCCGGCATTGGTGAACATCAGCGTCGGATCGTTGCGCGGCACCAGCGGCGAGGACGGCACGATCTCGTGGCCGTTCTTCTTAAAGTAGTCGAGGAAGGTCGACCGGATATCGTTGACGCCGCTCATCTGGTTCCAGGCTCATCCCGCGCGTTGACGTACCGGGCGGCCGCGGGCCGCTCGGGGGCGTCCAGATGTAACCATGGCCTGTCGGTGTGTCCAGGAACCGCGGCGGCCGCGGCCGCGCGGATCGACGTGGCTTGGCAGCAGCCGCTCCGAATCCTCCCAAAACGCCGCAACGCGCCGGAGGTCACGCCTCACCGGTGGACGCGGACGCGGACCAACCACGTCGCAACCGATGATGCATGATCTGCCGGCGCGCCGGAGCACGCGGGGGACACTCGAGACCGTCGCCGGGAGGGCCGGCGACGACGATCGTTGTGAGCTCCGCCGCTCAAAGCGGATGGAAGGGCCTTTAGTCCTCGGCGGCGTCGTCGTCCTCGGACGGACCGGCCAGGATCTGATCGGCGATCAGGCCGGCATTCTGGCGGATCGAGGCCTCGATCTTGGCCGCCATGTCCCCATTCTCCTTGAGGAATTTCTTGGCGTTCTCACGTCCCTGGCCGATGCGCTGAGAGTCGTAGGAGAACCAGGCGCCCGACTTCTCGACCACGCCGGCCTTGACGCCGAGATCGAGCAGCTCGCCCGTCTTCGAGACGCCCTCGCCGTACATGATGTCGAACTCGACCTGCTTGAAGGGCGGCGCGAGCTTGTTCTTCACGACCTTGACGCGGGTCTGGTTGCCGACCACCTCGTCGCGCTCCTTGATCACGCCGATGCGGCGGATGTCGAGGCGCACCGAGGCATAGAATTTCAGCGCATGGCCGCCGGTCGTGGTCTCGGGGCTGCCATACATCACGCCGATCTTCATGCGGATCTGGTTGATGAAGATCACCATCGTGTTCGACTTCGAGATCGACGAGGTGAGCTTGCGCAGCGCCTGGCTCATCAGGCGCGCCTGCAGGCCGGGCTGGCTCTCGCCCATCTCGCCCTCGAGCTCGGAGCGCGGCACCAGCGCGGCGACCGAGTCGATCACCAGCACGTCGATCGCGCCGGAGCGCACCAGCGTGTCGGCGATCTCGAGCCCCTGCTCGCCCGTGTCGGGCTGCGAGATCAGCAGGTTGTCGACGTCGACCCCGAGCTTGCGGGCATAGACCGGATCGAGCGCGTGCTCGGCGTCCACATAGGCGCAGATGCCGCCCTTCTTCTGCGCCTCGGCGACGCAGTGGAGCGCCAGCGTCGTCTTGCCCGAGGATTCCGGCCCATAGATCTCGACCACGCGGCCGCGCGGCAGGCCGCCGACGCCGAGCGCGATGTCGAGGCCGAGCGATCCGGACGGGATGGTCTCGATATCGAGCGACTTGTCGTTCTTGCCGAGCCGCATGATCGAGCCCTTGCCGAAGGCGCGCTCGATCTGGGTCAGCGCGGCATCAAGGGCTTTCGACTTATCCATGGACGAACCTTCGACGAGACGCAGGGCAGATTGAGAACTCATATCGCGCTCCTATGGCCGGGATTCGAGAGGCCGGCGCAAGTGCGAATGGAATATCCCACAGCGGCCGGATCGACTTGACCGCAATGTACACTCTTTGTTCTCTGTTCGCAATATGTTCTTTCGCGGATTTGGGTGCTGTCCGATTTCCGAGCCCCCTGTCCGAATTTGCCGAGGCGGGTGTCCCAAGTTCCGGGAACGGGTGCGAGTGGTGATCGTTCGATCCGAACACAGCACGAAGGCCCGACCGACCGGATCGGCCCCTTTCCATGTCGCCTGTCCCTTTTAAAAAGTGAGGGCTGGCCCCTTTCGGTTTGGGCGCTCATACTGCAATCGTGGGTGTGCTGATCAACAGGAGGACGAATTGAAAATATTTGCGGCAGTATTTCTGACGACAACGCTTCTCTGCTCCTCCGCTGGTCCGGTGTTGGCAAATGCCGCGCCCCTGACAAACGCACAGCAATTGCGGTCCGCCGCTGCGGCGGCAGCGGCGCGCAAATCGCAGCAAAAAATGCAGAAGTTTCAGCCGGCAACAAATATGCGCGTGAAACCCACTAACGCTATGCGTACACCCGCCGCCAGATACACAACGCCCGGGAAACTGAAGCCGTAGGCCGCCTCAGTTGGCGGCCTCGTCATTCGACGGTCGGCTCTGCAAGCGACCATCAACTCTACCCACGATTTAAGAGCCGCGTAGCTCTTCGGCGAGAGGTTGGTTGGAATTTCCAGTGCAGCGGTGCCCTCAGGCAGGGGCAAGTCGCCCTCGGAGTCGAGGATAGGGCGCTGCCACCTCCTGCCAATCCACGGGGAAACGAGCCTGGCCCCGAACGGGAGGACCTTTCATGCGCCGAACCCAAACGTGTACGCGATGGTCCCGCGGGACGAATTGGACTGTGCCGTCGAACGCGTGGCGCTTGTGATGAAGCTACCGCCCGTTCACTGAGTCCTAGTTGGACATCACCCGGATTTTGGTGCTGTCCGAAGTCCGGTGCCCTGTTTCCACAGCTCGTGTCCCTGATCCCCGGAACGAATCCCGAAGCCGTGCATTTCGGTCGCGGGGGAGCAGAGTTGGGATGGGACTGTCGTGAGTCGAGATGCGGAATACCGACTGAAGGCCCTGGAGTGCGCCGAGGCCGCCGAGCGTCTGCAGGACCTGAGAGAACGCCTCCTCATGCTGGAGATGGCCCAGCTGTGGATGAAGATGGCCGACCGCGTACGGGGCGCGGCGAGCGAGGGGGCTGGTCCGGGGCCCGCGAGCCCTGAGGGCGCACCCGTCATCAACCATGACGCAGAGCGGTAGGCGCCCTCCTCCCCTACATGCGGATCCGAGGCCGCCGCGGTCGGCGGCCTCTCAGTCCGAACCTATCGTCGCTCAGTAGTTCCGGTAGCAGCGGCCCGCTAGCGCGTTGAAGCCGGGCGGACACGCGACCCCGCCGCTGTAGATGCAGCGGCCGGCGCCGTCCGGATTGGTCCCGGGCGGGCAGGCCCAGTATCCGCCGCCGCGATAGCCGCCGTGACGCCGGCGATAATTGTCGCGATAGGCCGGATAACAGCCTCCCCTGCGATAGCTGTAATTGTAGCCGGGCGGGCAGGCCTGCACGCCCTGAAGACTCTCGGTCGCGAGAGCCGCGTCCTTGAGGGTGGTGGTCAGCGGCAGGGCCTGGGCCGCGCTCAACGAAACGATCGCCGCGATGAGCAGAGCGACAATCCGGAGCAAGGAGATCATTCGGGTCTCGTCCTTCCTGTTGAAGCCAGCGTCGAACGACGGCGGCGGGTCATGGCGCGACCTCGCCGCCGCAGGTCGCGCCGGCGCGACTATAGCGCAGTTCTGTTCGTTGGTGGTGCAGGCGCCCGCCGGCGGCCGCGCAGCGAGCTTTGATTTCCCTCGCGCCGCGGCAGCCTCGCCAATGATGAATTTTGATGAAGTCGGGAGGCCCCAAATGGCGCCGTTACTGAATTCCGGCGCGCCCGCGACGGCAAAAAATGATGAATTCTGAGGACGTCATCAAAAACCATCAAAGGCCATTTCACGCGATCAGCCTCCGCGGTTCGACGCTCGAACCGGAACGTCCGCGGCGGCGTCTAACCGTCGTGGGGCAGCCCCAAGGGGATCACCATGCGCGACAAGACTCTCTCCGCCATCACCGCGCTGAGCCTGCTCGCCGGCACCGTCGCAACGGCCCAAGCCCAGCTCCGAATGCACTTCCGGGTGACGCCGCAGGTCCGCGTCTTGCCCTCCCCGACCCCTCACTTCAATCCGAAGGAAATCACGATCGACAAGCCGGTTAACTGGCAAAAATCGCATTCTCCGAAAAGTCTGGCCCATCCGATCCGAGACTATGCGGGCACCGCATCCAGCGCGGAGGGCACGCAAGGGAGCATGGTCTCGGGTGGCGGGACCCGGCAAAAAAACTCGGAAGGAGGCGTCACGGGATTCACCCGCAAGGTCATTGGGGTGAGGAAGTAGTGACGACCGCAACGCGCTGACCGCACAAGGCGGCAGGCGCCGCCACGTCCTCCTTTGCCCAACTCAAGGCTGACGTATTCGTCCGTATTTGCTCGTAGCACTCTTGTGAGTTCCCCCTGAAGTTTATTGACTAGAATCGATTCTACACTGCTGATTCGCAGTGTTCAGGGGGCGAACACTCACGATGCGCAAGACTCTCCCACGGGACATCGAGGACTGCTACGCGCAAGCTGCCGCGTGCCGCCTCGAGGCCGACGACGCGACGGATTCCTATACCCGCCTGCGCCTGCTCGACATGGAGCGCGGCTGGCTCTGGCTCGCCCAGAGCTACACGCTGGCGAACCGGCTGAACGAGTTCGTCGCCGACCTCAAGCAGCCCTGCCCGAGCGTCGCCCGGCACAAGCTGGTCGCGGCCCGGCGCTAGGTCCCTCTTCTCGCGATCAAGCCGGTCCCCCTTCGGCGCCTGTCGCGCGCCGGACACACGGCTTAGCAATCCGTGGAAACTGCTGCTGCCGGACGGAACCGATCCGGGACTCCCGCATTGTGCGTCGCGGAGGGGCAGTAGCATGACGAGGGGTCGACCTCGTGAGTACACCGGACTTCTACCGGCTCAAGGCGCTGGAATGCGCGGAGGCCGCTGACCGCGTCTCCGATCTGCAAGAGCGGCTCACGCTCCTGGAGATCGCGCAGGCGTGGTTCAAGCTGGCTGATCATGCGACCGGACGGCCCGACGCGGCGCCCGGAACGAGCGACGCTGCCCAGAGCAGCGCCGACGGATCAGCCATGGATGCAAAGCCGTAACAGGGGACGCTGCGGGGCGTCACGCGATTGTCTCGGCCCTCAATGTCTCGGCGACGTGCGACACACGGCGAGCGCATGTGCGTAGAGTGCACTGTCGCGTCCACGCACATGCCCGCGCGTCGCGCGCTATCGCGTGTGCGCACCAGTGCGCGCTAGGCACCAGTGCGCGCGTTGGCGCACCATCATGTGGCGCTCGTGCAACAGCTGGCTCGAAAATGACGCACGCATGACATTCCGCGATTTGCCCCCTGCGGCGGATCGCTAACCTCGTCGTGCGGGGACCCGGGAGGGCGTCGGCATCGCGCCGGCGCCCATTGCGGCGGTTCACCACGCGCGCGACCCAGCGCGCCGGTCGGTTCGCCAACCGGCCGGCGCCTGGGACTCTGCCGGAACGGATCACCATCGCGCGGGAACCCGGCCGGGTCCCGGCACGTTGTCGCGGCGCACCGGCCCACAAGTCTCCCCACATGACACTCCCGCAGGCGTATGCCTTCGCCATCGTCGCCGCCATGATGGCACTCTTCGTTTGGGGGCGGCTGCGCTACGACCTCGTCGCCGTGCTGGCGCTGCTCGCCGCGATCGTCGCGGGCATCGTGCCGCACGACAAGGCGTTCTCGGGCTTCTCGGACGACATCGTCATCATCGTGGCGTCGGCGCTGGTGGTCAGCGCCGCGGTGGCGCGCAGCGGCATCTTCGAGACCCTGCTGCGGCACGTTTCGCCTTATCTCACGACCACCACCGCGCAGGTGGCCGCCCTCGCCGGCACCGTCACGGTGCTCTCGGCCTTCGTGAAGAACATCGGCGCGCTCGCCATGCTGATGCCGGTGGCCTTCCAGCTTGCGCGCCGCACCGGCACCTCGCCGGCGCATCTCCTGATGCCCATGGCGTTCGGCGCCCTGCTCGGCGGCATCGTCACGCTGATCGGCACCTCGCCCAACATCATCGTCTCCCGCGTGCGCGCCGAGCTCACGGGCGAGCCCTTCAGCATGTTCGACTTCACGCCGGTCGGCATCGGCCTCGCGCTCGCCGGCGTCGCCTTCCTCACCTTCGGCTGGCGCCTGCTGCCGGCGGAGCGCCGCGGCGCGGCTTCGATGGAAGCCGCCTTCAACCTCGAGGGCTACACGACCGAGGTCAGCATCCCGGAGAACTCCACGATCGTCGGCAAGACCGTGAAGGACCTCGAGGCGCTCGGCGAGAACGAGGTCGAGGTGATCTCGGTGATCCGGCGCCGGGATCGGGTCAGCCAGCCGTCGGGCGATACCAGGCTGCGCGCGAATTACGTGCTTCTCTTGCAGGGCGAGCCAGCCGCCCTGGAGCGCGTCGTCGCGGCCGCGGAGCTGAAGCTGGTCCGTGACGAGAAGAAGCAGGAGATCGACGCCCCCGACGACGACATCGGCGTGATGGAGGCGATCGTCACGGCCGACTCGCCGCTCGTCGACAGGTCCGCGACCCAATATCGGCTCTACGACCACTATCAGGTGAACCTGGTCGCGGTCAGCCGCAGCGGCCGGCGCATCCGCCATCGGCTCGGCAGCGTGCGGCTGCGGCCGGGCGACGTCATCGTCCTGCAGGGGCATCTCGCGATCATGCCGGAGGTGCTGGGCGAGCTGCGCTGCCTGCCCCTCGCCGAGCGCGGCATTCCGCTCGGCCGCGGCCGGCGCAGCCTGCTCTCGCTCGGCGTCCTGGCGGTCGCCATGGTGCTGGTGGCGCTGCATCTGGTGCCGGTCGCGTCCGCCTTCTTCGGCGCTGCCGTGGTGCTGGTCCTGATCCGCTCGGTGACTCTGAAGGAGGTCTACGAGACCATCGAATGGCCGATCCTGGTGATGCTCGGCGCTCTCATCCCGGTCAGCGACGCGCTGCGTACGACGGGCGGCACCGACCTGATCGCGGCCTGGCTCTCGGATATCGGCGCCCGCCTGCCCCCGACCGCGGCCCTCGCCCTCATCATGGTGGCCGCCATGGCGGTCACGCCCTTCCTCAACAATGCCGCGACCGTGCTCGTGATGGGACCGATCGCGGCGAGCTTCGCGAAATCGCTCGGCCTCAATGCCGATCCGTTCCTGATGGCGGTCGCGATCGGCGCGGCCTGCGACTTCCTCACGCCCGTCGGCCACCAGTGCAACACCCTGGTCATGGGCGCCGGCGGCTATCGCTTCTCCGACTATCCGCGCCTCGGCCTGCCGCTCTCGATCATGGTGATCGTGATCGGCGTGCCGCTGGTGACGCTGGTCTGGCCGCTCAAGGCGGGTTGAATCTTTGTCTCAAGTGGCGCGCGGAGGCACGTGAGGGAACGCGGCTAAGCGACTCTCACGACTCGCGATTTCGGCCTTCTTGAATCGGAATCGAAACTTCAGTCGAAGCCTGCGACGACACTCCGCGTCATCCCGGAAGCCGCGCAGCGGCTGTCCGGGATCCATAACCCCTGTCTGTCCGCATCGCGATGACCGGGGTTATGGATCCCGGGTCGCGCTCGCTTCGCTCGCTTGCCCGGGCTGACGTCGAGTTACCTCGTCCGCCTTGTGAGCACCCGGCTGATCCAGCGCACTGCGTAGCGCGCGCTCGAGGTTTGCGACCTCGAAGGGCTTGCGCAGCAGGGTGAAGCGCGGGTCGACCGTGTGCAGCGCCTCGCTGAAGCCGCTGGTGAGCAGCACCGGCACCTTGGGAAAGCGCGTGCGGATCTCCTGGGCGAGCGCCATGCCGTCCATGCCGCCCGGCATCACGACATCGCTGAACACGATGTCGATCCGCTGGCCGGCGGCGAGCAGCTCCAGCGCCTGCGCGCCGGAGCGGGCCCGCACCACGCCGTAGCCGAGATCCTCGATCAGCGAGGCCGTGACCTCGGCCACATCCATGTCGTCCTCGACGACCAGGACGCGGCCGTCACCGCGCGCGAGCGTGGCGGGCGGCGCCGCCTCGCCCACCGGTGCCGCCTCCTGGCGGCTGCGCGGCAGGTAGACCGTGATGGTGGCGCCCTTGCCGGGCTCGCTCGCGGCCGTGACCGTGCCGCCCGACTGGTGCGCGAAGCCGTGCACCTGGGAGAGGCCGAGGCCCGTCCCCTTGCCGACCGCCTTGGTGGTGAAGAACGGATCGAAGATCCGCGACAGCGCCTCGGGCGCGATGCCGCCGCCCGTATCGGTCAGCGCCAGCGCAACGAAGTCGCCGCGCAGGGGCACGCCCGGCACGCCGCCGGCGGAGCCGCAGGCGACGTTGCGTGCGGTGATCCGGAACGTGCCGCCCTCCGGCATGGCGTCGCGGGCGTTCACCGCGACATTGACCAGCGCCAGCTCGAACTCGGTGACGTCGACCTCGATGGGCCAAAGATCCTCCGGCAGATCCTCGACCAGCCGGATGTTTCCCCGCAGCGAGCTCTTGAGCATGGCGCGGATCGCCTCCAGCCGCTCGCGCAGATCGACCGCGACCGGGCTCAGGCGCTGCCGGCGCGAGAATGTCAGGAGCTGGCGCGTCAGGCTCTCGCCGCGCTTTGCCGCGATCTGGATCGCTTCGACGGGCTTCTGCACGGCCGGGTCGGACAGCCTGCGCTTGAGGATCTGGGCATGGCCGCTGACGATCATCAGCAGGTTGTTGAAATCGTGGGCGATGCCGCCCGTGAGCTGGCCCAGCGCCTCCATCTTCTGCGCCTGGGCGAGCTGGTCGCGCGCCTGCTCGAGCTCGGCCTGCGCGGCGCGCCGCTCGGTGACGTCCCGAGTGATCTTGGCGAAGCCGACCAGGAGCCCGTTGTCGTCGCGCACCGCCTGCAGCACCACATGGGCGTAGAAGCTGCTGCCGTCCTTGCGCGTGCGCCAGGCTTCGGTCTCGTAGCGGCCACGGTCGGTCGCGATCATCAGGGCGCGGTCGGGCTCGCCGGTCTCGCGATCCTCCGCGGTGTAGAAGCAGCCGAAATGGCCGCCGACGATCTCGGACGCCGCATAGCCGTGGATGCGCTGCGCGCCGCTGTTCCAGCTCGTGATGCGCCCGTTCTGGTCGAGCATGAAGATCGCGTAGTCGGTGACGCTCTGCACCAGGAGGCGCAGCTGCCGCTCGCTGCTCGCGAGCGCCTCCTGGGCACGCCGGCGCTCCTCGGCGTCGCGGGTGAGCTCGGCCTCCACGCGCTGACGCCGCGTCAGCTCGCGCTGCAGGGCGCGCGTGGTGTTGGTCAGCGCGGCGGTGCGTTCGGCGACCCGCCGGTCGAGCTCGTCGCGGGTGCGCGTGAGGTTGGCCTCGATCCGCCGCCGCACGGCGGCATCGGCGCTCAGCACCAGGCTTGGCACCGAAGTGCCGATCAGGAACGAAACCAGGAGCAGGAAACTTTCGTCCAGGCTCGCACGGGCGAACGGCCCGGCGCCGAGCAGCGTGCCCGCGCTCGCGAAACCCGCGAGGATGACGACCACCGTCGCGGTATCGCGCGGGCCGCAGCGCAGCGCTGCCCAGAGCAGCGGGACCAGCGTCAGGAAGCCGAGCACGCCCTGAAGCACGGTGTGCGCCGCCAGCGGGCTGAAGACGATGAGGCCGACCACCACCGCGGCCGCGAGCACGGCGCCCGTCTCCCGCGGCGCCGGCTTGTGATCGCCGCCGATGGCCCAGAGGACCAGCACCGGCGCCACCACCAGCGTCCCGGTCGCGCGCGCGAGCCACCAGGCGGTCCAGATGGTGCCGGCCTGATCCCAGGCGACGAGACCGGCCTGCGCGGCCGCGACCACGCCCAGGGCCGCCGTGATCATCGGGAGCGGCACCAGGCAGACCAGCGCGAACTTGGCCACCCGCGTCGGCGTCGCGAACGGATCGCCGCCCTTCGACCAGCGCAGGATCAGCCAGGCGCCGAACAGGGCCTCGAACGTATGGCTGAGCGCGAGCCACAGCGACGTTCCGACCGGCGCCATGGTGACGCTCGCCGCGAAGGCCGCGACGAAGATCGCGGGCGCGACGCTCAATCCCCAGAGCAGCACGACCGCGAGCGCGACGCCCGCGGCCGGCCAGATCAGCCGGGCGCCCGGATCATGCGCCAGCACCATGAGCCCGGCTTTGGCGACGATGAAGTAGACGACACCGACGGCGACGAGCCGCAGCGCGTATCGCGCAAGCTCTCGTGCCGGAGCCGTGCTCGCTCCGAAACCATCGCTGCTTGTTTCTGTCACCGGAGTGCTTCCCGGGGGTCCGCCGGGAATCAACAATAGCGTCAGTTGCGGCTTCGATCCAAGAGTCCGGTGCACGGCGCGCGCTCGTATGGCGCACGCCCATGCGTCGGAAACACGACTTTCGATAGCTTAGATTGCGGTGACGCTGGCGGATCGACTCAAGGCTGAGGCGAAAGCGTCCGCTGACGCGCGGCTGCCGCGGCGTTACGTGCCAGCGTACCTCCGGCACGCGGACGCATTGCGCGAGACGCGTGTCCGTTGGATCGGGCCCCGTTGCCGTTCGCCGCCTTGTGGCCGTTCGCGGCCTGCCCATTCGCCTTGCGGGTCGCGGCCGACTTGCCATTCGCGGCGAACTTGCCATTGGCCTTGGCGGCCTTCGCAGCGGCTTTCGCCTTCGCCTCGGCCCGCAGCTTGCGCGCCTTGCGCCGCTTGGCGGCGGCACGCGCTTCCGCGCGCTCCTGCTTGCGCTTCTCGACGCACTTCGCGCAGCGGCAGCCGATCGGCTTGAGGAAGGTCCCGAAATAGTCCTTGCCGTAGTCGTAGGTGATCTCGTCGCCTTCCTGGATGTTCTTGATCGCCCGGATGATCACCTTGTGCTTCTTCACGTCGGACTCGGCGTTCGGCCGGCACGAGTGGTTGATGTAGCGCGCGGTGTTCTTGCGCGTCGACCCGTCGAGCGTCCAGCGGTTGTTGATCTCGAACAGATAGCGGTTGTCGAGCTCGTCCGCGATCTTGTTGGGCAGCAGCTTGCCCGTGTACTCGATGATGAACGTGCCCTTCTTGATCGGGGCGGTCGCGAACAGGCCGAGCCCCGTGCGGGAGCGGCCGACGCGGAATGGCTTGGGGGATTTCATGATCGGACGATGGACCTCATGATGCTTCGATCATAGCGCATGGCGCGATTCTCGACCGATGTGAACCACGTTGTGCCAATCAATTCACGCTGTTCTCGGTTCCGCACAATATTGAGGGGCAGCCGCATGGTCCTATCGGCAAATTCGTGCCGCGCAAGCGTGTATTGAACCGCCAGCCAGTGCCGCGAGACCAAGATGCTTCGGGGCTGCGGCCCACACCGATGTGGATATCCAATGCGTTCGCTGATCCTTGCCACCGCCGCGATCGTCTGCGCAAGCGCGGCCGCTGCGCAGCAGCCAGCCGCGCAGCCGCCATCCTCGCAGCCGCCATCCTGGGTCGAAGGCGCGGCCGCGCTGGCGCCCGAGGGCTATGTGGCCGGCGCCGCCTGGCGTCATGATGCGGGCAGCCTGACCGGCTATCTCGCGGCCTTCCCGGCGAGCGCGAACGATCCGCGCAACCCGGGCAGCGCCTTCGATCCGGGTCATGTGCTGGTCGTGCAGCTCGAGCAGCGCGGCAACGCGCTGGCCGCGGTCTCCGCGACGGTGCGTGCGCGGCAGGCGGACGAGCGCTTCGAGCGCGCGCGCGCCGAGGGCGATACCTCGCTCGACGAGACCACCAGATGGTTCGAGGAGAACAATCGCGAGATCGCGACCAGGGCCGCGAGCCTGCCGCCCGGCACCGTGCCGTGCGAGCTGCACGCCTGGTCGATCGATCGCGATCCCAAGGGCCTCAACGTGCGCGCCGAGCCCTCCGTGCAGGCGCGCATCCTCGGCACGCTGCCGCCGCCCTTCCGCTTCAAGGGACGCAGCGAAGCCGTCGAACAGCCCTACAGCTGGCTCACCGAATTCAAGATCGTCGGCGCGAAGGACGGCTGGTTCCTGATCGAAGGCGCGAAGCCGCCGGGGCAGGAGTACGAGGACCCGAAGAGCTACCCGCGCAACCATCCCAAGCCTTATGCGGGCCGCGGCTGGGTGCACGCCGCGAAGGTCGGCGCCAACTACGCGAACGGCCAGATACGCCTGGGCGGCCTGTACCAGGCCCCGCATATGGACGCCAAATGGATGCCCGCGAAGGACCAGGGGGGACATCCGCTGGACCTCGAAAGGGGCCCGAAGCGCATCTTCACCTGCTCGGGCAACTGGGCGCTGGTCGAGAGCTACGACAAGGTCATCGGCTGGTGGCGCGCGCTCTGCTCGAGCCAGGTGACGAACTGCAGCTGAGAAACGCTCGCCTCGTAGGGTGTGCTCGGCGGCCCAGGCCTTGGGGTGACACGGCTGCGCGTTCATCCGCCGAGCGCACGCGTGCGCTCAGCGCGATCCAGATCATCGTCCAAATCGAGAAACCTCGGGCGCGCTGAGCACACCCTACGGCCCGCGGCCGCCTCACCCGAGATTGAGCTCCTTGAAGAAGTCGTTCCCCTTGTCGTCGATGACGATGAAGGCCGGGAAGTCGACGACCTCGATGCGCCAGATCGCTTCCATGCCGAGCTCGGGATACTGGTGCACCTCGACCTTCTTGATGCAGTGCTCCGCAAGGTTGGCGGCGGAGCCGCCGATGGAGGCGAGATAGAAGCCGCCGTGCTTCTTGCAGGCTTCGCGCACCTGTGCGGAGCGGTTGCCCTTGGCGACACTGATCATCGACCCGCCCGCGGCCTGGAACTGGTCGATATAGGAGTCCATGCGGCCCGCGGTGGTCGGCCCGAACGCGCCCGAGGCGTAGCCTTCCGGCGTCTTCGCGGGGCCCGCGTAATAGATCGGGTGGTTCTTCACGTAGTCGGGCAGCCCCTTGCCGCTTTCGAGCAGCTCGCGCAGCTTGGCATGCGCGAGGTCGCGCGCGACGATCATCGGACCCGTGAGCGAGAGCCGCGTCTTGATCGGATAGCGCGAGAGCTCCTTGAGGATCTCCGCCATCGGCCGGTTGAGGTCGATCTTCACGACCTCGCCTTCATGCGCATCGGCCTTGATCTCGGGCAGATATTTCGACGGCTCGCGCTCCAGCTCCTCGAGATAGACGCCGTCGCGGGTGATCTTGCCGCGCGCCTGGCGGTCGGCCGAGCACGAGACGCCGAGCCCGATCGGCAGCGAGGCGCCGTGGCGCGGCAGCCGGATCACGCGCACGTCGTGGCAGAAATACTTGCCGCCGAACTGCGCGCCGACGCCGAGCGATTGCGTGAGCTTGTGCACCTCCTGCTCCATCTCGAGATCGCGGAACGCATGGCCGTCCTCCGAGCCTTGCGTCGGCAGGTCGTCCAGATAGCGGCAGGAGGCGAGCTTCACGGTCTTCATGGTGAGCTCGGCACTGGTGCCGCCGATCACGATCGCGAGGTGATAGGGCGGGCACGCCGCGGTGCCGAGCGTCAGCACCTTCTCCTTCAGGAAGGCGATCATGCGCTCGTGCGTGAGGATCGACGGCGTCGCCTGGAACAGGAACGACTTGTTGGCCGAGCCGCCGCCCTTGGCGATGAACAGGAACTTGTAGGCGTCCTCACCCTCGGCGTAGATCTCGACCTGCGCCGGCATGTTGTTGCGCGTGTTCTTCTCCTCGAACATGGAGATCGGCGCGAGCTGCGAGTAGCGGAGGTTCCGCTTGAAATAGGCGTCGCGCGATCCTTCGGCGAGCGCCGCCTCGTCGTCGCCATCGGTCCAGACGAGGCGCCCCTTCTTGCCCATGATGATCGCGGTGCCGGTGTCCTGGCACATGGGCAGCACGCCGCCGGCCGCGATGTTCGCGTTCTTCAGAAGGTCGTAGGCGACGAAGCGGTCGTTGTCGGTCGACTCCGGATCCTCGACGATGCGCTTGAGCTGCGCGAGGTGCGAAGGCCGCAGCAGATGATTGATGTCGACGAAGGCGGCTTCCGCCAGCGCCCGCATTGCCTCGCGCGAGACGACCAGCACCTCGCGCCCCATGACGGTCTCGACGCGCACGCCCTCGGACGTGAGCTTGCGGTAGCGGGTCGTGTCCTCGCCGAGGGGAAACAGCGGCGTATGGCGGTAGGGCGGGACGATCTGGGCAGGCGCGTTCATGGCGGTCTCGGCGTTGCGCGATGGAGGTTGCCTCCTTCTAGACAAGCCGAGGTGCCGTGAAAAGTCGGGCCCTCCCCCTACTCGCCGCAGCTGAACGGGAGCGCTTTCACGATGCGCTTGCCGCCGCCCGTCACCGTCACGGTGAGCGGCTTGCAGGCGACGTTCTCCAGATAGACCGGCGCGAAGGTCCAGCCGTGCGCGCCGATGTAAAGACCCGCAATGCGCTTGCGCAGGACCACCTTCTTGGCATCGTCGGTGACCACCACCTCGGCCTGCGTGCCCTCGGCGAAGATCTCCTTCGGCGCCGTGAAGCGGACGCGCACCAGGACGTCACGGAAATGCTCGTCCTCCGGGATCCCCTTCCCGTCGGGCGAGAAGTTGCGCGCGAAGAATCCCTCGATTGCGGTCACGTCCGTCGAAAGAGTGCCCGATTTCTCCAGGAAGAGATGCACCGAGACCGCGTCGAGGCTCGCGCGGTCGGCGGCTCGCGCCGGCAGGGCGAGCAGGACGCAACCCAGGCAGAAGGCAAGCAGGCGCACGGTTCTCTCCCCCGAAGGCTCATCTTTCGTGCTGCCACACTCCGCAAAGGTTCAATCATGGCCGCGCTCACGCTCTATCACATGACCCCGTCCCGCTCCTCGATCGCGCTGTGGATGCTCGAGGAGGTCGGCGAGCCCTTCGAGATCCATCAGCTGCGGCGCGGCGAGACGCGCGAGAGCGCCTATCTGGCGGTCAATCCCATGGGCAAGGTGCCGGCGCTGCGCCACGGCAATGCCCTGGTCACCGAAGTCGCCGCGATCTGCTGCTATTTGGCGGATGCGTTTCCGGCTGCGGGGCTGAACGTGCCGCTCGGCGATCCGCTGCGCGGCGATTATCTCAAGTGGCTGTTCTTCGCGCCGGGCGTGTTCGAGCCCGCGGTCGCGGACCGCGCCTTCAAGCGCGTCGAGCCGCCGCCGCGCAGCGCGATCGGCTACGGCGATTTCGACACCGTGATGGACGTGGTGGCGCGCGCCGTCTCGGCCGCGCCCTACCTGGTGGGCGGGCGCTTCACGGCCGCGGACCTGCTGATCGGCGCGAACCTGCGCTGGGCCATGGCGTTCGGCCTGATCCCGAAGCGGGAGGAGTTCGCGCGCTATGTGGCGCAGCTCGACGCGCGCCCCGCCTATCAGCGCGCGGCCGCGCGCGATGCCGAGATCGCGGCGCAGTCGCGCGCGGGCGCCTGATGCAGATCCTTAAGGACATCTCCTGAGGCGAGAAACCGCTGCGGCTTGCGGTGGATCAATCCCATCCGCGGTCAGCGCGCTAGTATGCGGATCATCGCAGACGAGATTCGACGTTGGTCGATCTCCTCGGTGTCCCACTGACACGCCGCGGCGCGCCGGAGACATCGGTCGGCCTCCCCTTCACGGGGGAGGCCGATTTTCTTTCAGCGCCATGCGCGAAACTAGTGCGTCGTCTCGCTGCCGTCCGAGAGCACGATCACGACATCAGTCGGCTCCGGCTCATGCGTGGCGAGGCTCGTCTGATCCGAGTCGGTCCAGCTCGCGAGCCGCACGACCTTGCCGGTCGGCGCGCCCGCCGACGTCGCGCCCGCCGGCTCGACGATGTGCAGGCCGTTGCGATCGAGAAAGAAGGTGTGATCGCCGAACAGGTCGTGCAGCTGCGGCACTGCCGGATGATCCTCCGGCAGCACCAGCGCCTCGAACTGCGTCAGCGCCCTCTCGATTCGCTCGTTCGACATCTTCATCGCAAACTCCGTCGTTGGCCTCGTGGACGACGCGCCGGTCTCCCACGGAGAGGTGGTGAAAGCGTGGTCACGCTTTGACCCGGATGGGGCGATCGTGCGGAGACGGAACCCGGCGCGCGTGCCGGCGCGTCAGCGATCGAGTTCCGGATAGCGGCGGAAGATGCCCATCTCGTTGAACCGAATGCGCCGCTCCGAGGCGAGATAGGCCGCGACGCGCGGCCGCTCCGCGACGCGATCACGCACCTCGATGACGCGCGGCACTCGCCGCTCGAGCCGCTTCATGGCGCGCGGAAAGGCGTAGCGCAGCCCTTCGACGATCTGGAACAGCGACAGGTCCGCCGTGCTCACGCGCCGTCCATTGAGATAGTTGCCGCCGCTGCGCGACACCACGCGCTCGAAATAGCCGAGGAATTTGGGCGCGCGGTTGGCGATGAAATCCTCGCTCCGGCGTTTCGCTTCCTTCTTCTGGTCCTCGTAGTAGAGGCCGGAGCCGATCGGATGATGCGTGTCGTGGATCTCGACCACGAAGTCCGCGATGGTGAGCTGCAGCTGATGGATCCAGAGCCGCCCCGCCTCGTCGCGCGGCGCGAGGCCGTGACGCGGCCCGAGATAGTGCAGGATGTTCGCGCTCTGGCCGATCAGCAGCTTGCCGGCCTTGAGGAAGGGCGGCGCGAACGGCAGCTGTTTCACGCGCGTGCTCTCCATCAACGCGAACATTTTCTTCTCACCGCCGCGCGCCCGCGCCGCGTCCACATAGTCGGCGCCCGCCTCCTCGAGCGCGAGCCGCACATATTCGCCGCGTCCCTGGATCTCGGGCCAGTAGTAGAGCTCGTAACGCATGCGCAATCTCCCGCGCGCGCCGTCATGGCGCAACGCATCATAGGCGCGCGACGGCCGGCCGGCTGTGTCAGGTCAGGTCCTTGGCGACATGGCGCAGCGGGTTGATGACGTCGAGCAGATCATCGCCATGCGGCTTCGGGCTGTCCGGCGACGGCGTCAGCTTCTGGACCGCTTGCCGCGGCAGCTTCTTGGGATCGCGATACGGGTTCGCGGGGCGCTGCGAGCGCGGCTTCTCGGGGCCGGGTTTCGGTTTTGCGGATGTCCTCGGCACGGGCATCTCCCATCCGGTTAAGGGCTCCAGGGGCCAACGCCCGCCGGCACGGCACGTTCCGACAAGCCCTTGTTTCGGGCCTCGTTTTCTGCGCCGCAACTACCTCCAAACCGACCTCCGGGTGGTCTGATAACTAGCTGCTCCAACTTACGTAAATGCCCTGGCCCGGAATGTTCCGCTTGTTTGCGCCAGCGCAAAGAGTGCACCGCAACATACTCCTAGGGTCGCGCCATACCGACGACGGAATGTCTCCGCCAGCCGGCTGAACCGAGGAGAACAAGATGAAACTTTCAGCCCCCGTGGGACGCCGCGTCCTGCTTGGTACCGTCGCCGCCATTGCCATGATCGGCCTGGCGGCCCCGACGCTGGCCGGCCCCGAGCACCACGCCGCCGCGACGCAAGCCGCCGCACCGGTCACCGCCGGCACCCCGGCGCCGATCAGCATCGTGCGCGACCCGACCGATCTGCCGCCCGCCATCGCCAAGCGCGGCCCGGCGCGGATCACGGTCGATCTCGAGACCATCGAGGTCTCCGGCAAGCTCAACGACGGTACGTCCTTCAATTACTGGACCTTCAACAAGAAGGTGCCTGGCCCCTTCGTCCGCGTGCGCGTCGGCGACACCGTCGTCGTCAAGCTCAAGAACGCCGACGACAGCGTGATGATGCACAATGTCGACTTCCATGCCGTGACCGGCCCGGGCGGCGGCGCCAAGGCGACCGAGGCGGCCCCCGGCGAAGCACGCAGCTTCGAGTTCAAGGCGCTCAATCCGGGCCTCTACGTCTATCACTGCGCGACGCCGATGGTGGCGCAGCACATCGCCAACGGCATGTACGGCCTGATCCTGGTCGAGCCGGAAGGCGGTCTGCCCAAGGTCGACAAAGAGTTCTACGTGATGCAGGGCGAGATCTACACGGAGCAGCCTTTCGGCACCAAGGGTGAGGCGACCGAAAGCCACGAGAAGCTCATGAACGAGCGTCCCGAATACTTCGTGTTCAACGGCGCGGTCGGCGCCATCGCGAAGGAGAAGCCACTCAAGGCCAAGGTCGGCGAGACCGTGCGCGTCTTCTTCGGCGTCGGCGGCCCGAACTACACCTCGTCCTTCCACGTGATCGGCGAGATCTTCGACAAGGTCTACAATCTCGGCTCGCTGACGGCCGCGCCCTTGAAGGACGTGCAGACCGTCACGGTGCCGCCCGGTGGCGCCGCCGCCGTCGAGTTCAAGCTCGAGGTGCCCGGCAATTACATCCTGGTGGACCATGCGCTGAGCCGCGCCGAGCGGGGCCTCGCCGGCATCCTCCAGGTGGAAGGCCCGGAGAATCCTGCGGTGTTCAAGGATCACAACCCGCAGCGTTCCGCGAACTCCGCCTCGGGCCACTGACGAGAAGACCACCAACGCACAGCAAAAGGTCCCCGCGAGCCGAGAGGTTCGCGGGGACAACTGCGTCTACGCGACGCTGAAGTCCTTCGATTGTCCCTTGAGCAGCCGCGCGATCTCGATCGCGTTCTTTGGCGGGCTGAACAGATAGCCCTGAATCTCGGTGCAACCCAGCGCGCGGACCTTCTCGAGCTGGGAGTCGGTCTCAACGCCTTCGGCGACCGTCACGATATTCATCCGGTCCGCCAGGGTCGTGACTGCCTGCACGATCGCGCAAGCATCCTCCCGCTCCGCGATATCCTTGATGAACGAGCGATCGATCTTGATCTTGTCGAACGCGAAGTTGCGCAGATAGCTCAGCGACGAGTAGCCGGTGCCGAAGTCGTCCATCGCGATGCGCACGCCGAGCTCGCGCAGCTGCTGCAGATTGGCCATGGTGTTCTGGCTGTCGCGCATCAGCACCGCTTCGGTGACTTCGATCTCGAGCCGATGCGGCGAAAGTCCGGTCTGGCCGAGAATGCTGGCCACCAGCAGGCTGAGGCCCGGCTCGCGCAGCTGGATGGGCGAGACATTGACGGCGACGGACGTATCGTCTGGCCAGTTGGCGGCATCACGGCAGGCCGTTCTCAGCACCCACTCGCCGAGCGAGATGATGAAGCTCATGTCCTCGGCGACCGGGATGAACTCCCCGGGCGAGATGAGGCCGCGTCGCGGGTGATACCACCTGAGCAGCGCTTCGCATCCGCTGATCTGGTTGCGGCGCAGATTGAGCAGCGGCTGATAGTGCACCTCGAACTCGTCGTTCGCGAGCGCGCTGCGCAGATCGGCTTCGAGTGTGCGCCGCGCGCGGGCGCGGGCGTGCATTCCGGCTTCGAAATAGCGGACGCCCCGCCCCTCGATCTTCGCTTCCGAAAGGGCGAGGTGAGCCTCGGCCATCAATTGGTCGGCGCTCGTGCCGTGGCTCCATGCGGTCGAAATTCCGATCGCGGCCGCGAGAACCACGCCATTGCCGACGCTCTCGAACGGCGCCGCGATGGCTTCGCGGATGCGCTGCGCCAGTGCCTCGGGATCGAGGGACTGTCCCGGACCGCTCTGAAGGATCGCGAATTCATCACTCCCGACGCGCGCGACCGTATCCACCTCCCGCACGCAGCTCCGCAGGCGCTCGGCCACGACCTTGAGCAGCTGATCGGCGATCGCGTGTCCCAACGTGTCGTTGATCGTCTTGAACTGCACGAGGTCGACATAGTGGACCACGACGCAGGCGCCGCGCGCGAGACGCGCGAGCGCCGCATCGAGACGCTTCAGGAACAGAGCGCGATTGGGCAGCTCGGTCAGCGTGTCGTAATGGGTCATGTACGCGACCTGCGCTTCCGCCTCGCAGCGCTCGGTAATGTCGTCGTGGGTCGCGACCCAGCCCCCATTGGCCAGGGGACGCCGGGTCACCACGACGGTGCGCGAGCCCGGCAAGTCGAAGATGTGACCGCCCGAGTCCGGCCCGCCGATATCGGCCTGCCGCTGTGTGACGTATTTCTCGGCCTGATCCATCGTCAGGCTGCCGACCTGAATGCGATGATTGACGATGTCTCCGACGGTGCATCCGGGCCGCACCACGTCGGGAGACAAACCGTACATCTCGATGTAGCGCTGATTGCAGAGCACGAGGCGCCCGGAGGCGTCGAACATCGTGAGGCCCTGCGACATCTTGTTGATGGCGCGGTCGAGCGCCACAGCCCGCCGCTCCGCCCTGCGGATGGCGAGCGCCGCGACCAGAGAGCACGCGCCGACCCCGAAGGCGAGACCGGCGAGGCCGGTCAGCGCGGGCTGCCACGCGAGGAAAGAGAACGCTGAGAGCATCTTGGCCGCTTCGAAACCCCGGGAAGATAGCCCGCGACTCGTTCATCCCACGTAAACCATGGCGCGTGTGCCGGCTGCGAACGACGACTTGTACGCGAAAATGCTGACCCAAGCCGGACTGCCTTACCGGCGACTATGCGAACTCGGAGCATTCCCTGAGCCGCGGGCGATGCGGTAAGAGGCCTCGCATGCAGCTCGACCGCACCCTCATTTCGGATCTGCCGGTCTTCGCGGGCCTCACCCCGGAGGCGCTCGACGACATCCTCGGCCGCGCCCGCTCGCAGCACTATCCGAAGAACGACAGCGTTTTCACCCAGGACGAGCCGGCCCATTCCTTCTTCGTGCTGCTGCACGGACGCTTGCGCGTGAGCCAGGTCACGCCCGAAGGCCAGCAGATCGTCATGCGCTTCGTCAGCCCGGGCGAGATGTTCGGCGTCGCCATGGCGCTCCGGCGCGGCACATACCCGGCGACCGCCACCGCCGTGGTCGACAGCCTCTCCCTCGTCTGGCCGACCGAGTCCTGGCCCGAGCTGGTGGCGGCGCATCCGGCGCTGGCCGTCAATCTGATGGAGAGCATGGGCGCGCGGCTGCAGGAGGCGCACACCCGCCTGCGCGAGATCTCGACCGAGGAGGTCGAGCGCCGCATCGCGCACGCGGTGGTGCGCCTCGCCGAGGAGTCCGGGCGCGCGACGCCCAAGGGCCGGCTGATCGACTTTCCGCTGAGCCGCCAGGACATCGCCGAGATGACCGGCACCACGCTGCACACCGCAAGCCGCATCATGAGCGCCTGGGAGGCCCAGGGTCTCGTCGAAGGCGGGCGCCAGCGAATCGTGGTGCGGGACCTCCCCCGGCTCAAAGCCATGGCCGAGCCCGCGCCCGACTAGGGGTCCTCGGGAGTCCTGCTTCGGCTTGCGCAGGGAAATGCGCCTCAGTCCAAGACCAGTGCCTGCAAAGGCAAGGCTCTGTGACTGTTTTGCACCGCGTCTCAACAATAGTGGTCGTTACGTCACCCAGTGGCGATTCTTCTATTGCGGCCCAGGGTACCACCGAAATAGCCTCCCCGGCACAGTTCTCGGGGAGTTGGGGCCATGAAGACGTTTGCTTACGGACTTGCCGCTTTAGCGGTATTCGGCGTCTCGGCGGCGAGCGCCGCGGATCTGCCGCGCGCGATGCCCGTGAAGGCACCCGTGATGGCGCCGGTCTACAACTGGTCAGGCTTCTACGTCGGCGGCCATGTGGGCTACGGCTGGGATCCCGCCGAAGCCCTGGTCACGCCGGCCGGCATTGTCGCGCCTTACGGCTTCGACGTGCAGGCCGCAACGGCCCCCTTCTTGTTGCGGGTGGACCCCGAAGGTTGGTTCGGCGGCATCCAGGTCGGCTACAACTGGCAGGCCGGCGCATGGGTGTTCGGCCTCGAGGCAGACGCCTCTCTCACCCGGATGAGGGAATCGGCGAGCGGTGGCTTCCTGGTCGATTCGGACGACACACCTGGCCCGGGCGGCGATGACCTCGTCATCAGGGGCACGGCCACCCTGACGCAGAAGATCGACGCCTTCGGCACGGTCCGCGGCCGCGTCGGCTATGCCTTCAACACGCTCCTGATCTATGCGACGGGCGGTCTCGCCTGGGCCCGGGTCGAAACCACTCTGTCGACCCACGACATCACGCTCACGGGCGGATTCAACCCGGCGATCACACCGGCCTTCTTCACGTTCAGTGCGAGCGACAAGCGCACCGAGTGGGGCTACGCGATCGGCGGCGGCGCCGAATGGGCTTTCGCGCAGAACTGGTCGCTGCGCGGCGAGTATCTCTTCCTCGGCTTCCCGAACGGGGGCTCGACCGTCTCGATCCCGGGCGCGACCGCGACCGGTGGCGACATCTCGATGCACATCGCGCGCCTGGCGCTGAACTTCCGGTTCGGCGGTCCGTGAAAGCGGCGATGATCGCCGCGATAGAAACAAGAAGGGCCCCTCGCGGGGCCCTTCTCTTTTGCGAATTCGCGTGACTGCGTCTGCGACGTCTCTGACCGCGTCAGATCGCCTGCAGATTGCCCGCGGCCTGCTTGCCGCGCTCCGTGACGATGTCGTAGCTGACCTTCTGGCCTTCCATCAGCGAGCGCAGGCCGGCGCGCTCCACGGCGCTGATGTGCACGAACACGTCGCGCGAGCCGTCGTCCGGCTGGATGAAGCCGTAGCCCTTTTGGGTGTTGAAGAACTTCACGGTACCTGTCGCCATTTCGGCCTCCTCTGCCATCGCAATTCCGGATCGCACGGGCGGTTGCGCGTCCGGCCAGATTTCCGAGTTTTGGGGGTTGTCTTGAGGCGCAGCCCAAAGTCGGGAGCGGGAGCCAAGGCAGACCGAAAACTTCGGCTGGTCCAAAGTGCATATTCTCATCGGGGGCGTCAACGCCCTCACCCGGGGCCGGTTCCCGCCGGGCTTGCGTGTTTTGCGAGGTGATGCGCGGCGATCACACGGGCCTTGCCGTGAACCTTCGTCCCGCCACGGGCGACCAAGACATGGGATGTCATTCATGCCCGCTACGGGCCCCTGACCACGAGGAGACCACCATGCGCATTCTGGCGACCGCCGCCGCGCTCGGCCTCGCGCTCGTCGCGACGGCTCAGACCATCGAAACCGCTGCCGCCGGCCCCTATGGGACGCCGATCCGGCATTGCGCCCGCTACACCGACGGCTCCGAGAACTGCGGCTTCTTCTCGCGCCGCCAGTGCCTCGCCGCCGTCTCCGGCGTCGGCGGCTTCTGCACCGTCGATACCGTGCAGGAGAGCGTCGTCGTGTACCCGGTCCACACCCGCCGCGGCACCGTGCTGATCGAGCGCCAGACCGACTGATCGACGGCTTTTGATTTCAGCTGGACGCGCCCGGTCCTGAGCCGGGCGCGTTCGCGTTCTGATGGGCGTCTGAGCAGCGCCGCAAACACCCACCTCTCGACCGTCACCCTGAGGTGCTCGGCACGCAGTGCCGAGCCTCGAAGGGCGACGGCCGAGGCGCTGCAGCATGCTCGTTGCACGGCCCGGGCCGTTCATCCTTCGAGGCTCGCCTCGCCGCCGAGCGGCGAGCCCTCGCACCTCGGGATGACGGATCGGAGGTGGCCGCCTGAGGCAACGCCGCGAAGTCGCCGTTGCGGCGTCGCATCACTTGCCCGAATTCGCGGCCGAGCCGGTTTCGGCGCTCCGTGACTTGCGCTAGCTTGCCTCGCGAGAACCGGAGATGCCGATGTCCTTGCGAACCACCGCCTGCGCCGCCCTCGTTCTCTCGCTCGCCACCACCAGCGCACAAGCCTGGGTCTGGGGCGCCGCGGGCGTGAACGGCAACGACACCGGCGGGATCATTCCCTGGTCGCCCGAGGTGCACCTGATGTACCGCGACATCGCGGCCGCCCATTGCGCCGGCTACAACAAGCTCGCGCGGATCACCAGCGTGCATGCGCGCTACGGCGACTATGTCGGCTTCGCCTGCTACTTCCCGCGCGGCTACGATCCCGTGAAGCCGCGGATCCGTGTGCTGTACTGAGGCCCGTAGGGCGCAATAGCGGCGAAGCCGCGTATTGCGCCGACGAGCCCTCGTCGCGTCTCCGTGTGCTGAAACTCACCCGGCGCAATACGCTCGCCCGCAAAGGCGGCCGAGCTATTGCGCCCTACACGCGAGGGTGCGATGCGCGGTCTCGATCCTGCGGTGACCTTCCTGCTCGTGCTGGTGATCGGCGCGGTCGTCGGCATTCTGTTCGACCGCTTCGCCGGCGCCGGCTGGCTTTCGCGCCAGGTTGCCGGCGCGCGCCGCAGCGTGCTCACCAGCGCGCTGGTCGGCATCGCGGGCGCCTTCATCGGCTTCCATCTCGCGACGCTGGTCGCGCGCGCCAGCGGGCCGCTGGTGGCACTGATCGCGGCCGCCACCGGCGCCGCGGTTATCCTCTGGATCTGGCGAACCGTCAGATAGCTTGCGCGCCCTTGTAGCGGCCGAAGCTGCGCGTCCCCGCGGGACCGAACAGCATCACCTCGTAGATCTCCGGCTCGCTGCCTTCCATGCCGGGCGATCCGGCCGGCATGCCGGGTACGGCGAGACCTTTGGCTTGTGGGCGCTCGGCGAGCAGGCGGTCGATCGCCGCGGCCGGCACATGCCCTTCGATGACGTAGTCGCCGATTTCGGCCGTGTGGCAGGAGGCGAGCTCGGGCGGAACGCCGAGCCGCGTCTTCACGGCGCTGATCCGGCTGGTCTCATACGCGGCGACCGCGAAGCCGGCCTGCTCGAGATGCGTGATCCAGCCGTTGCAGCAGCCGCAGTTCGGATCCTTGTGCACCCGCATCGGCGGTCGATCGGCGGCCCGCGCCGGCAGCGCGAGGGCAGCGGCCGCAAGGACGAGCGCGGCGCGGCGGGAAAATAGCGTGTGCGATGTCATGACGGTGGACTCCTGCCCGCACAGTCTAGCGCAAGTGCACCCTGTATTGTTGAGCTGCAGCAAAGACCCGCCGGCGTTCGGATGGGCGTAACGCCGCAGGCCGGGGCAGCCGGCCCGGCCGCAGGCCCGACCGCAGGCCCGTAAGGCCGGGATTCTCCTCAGAAAAACCCCGGCCCCGCCATAAACCGCCAATAGCGTTGAAGCGTCGGGGACGGCGTATGTGTCACCCGGACGGGCGGTCCCGGTCGCTCAGGTTGCCCCCTGGCTGCTGATCGGGACCGTTCCGCTCTCATCGATAGAGCCGTCGCTCAAGGGTTTGAATCATCCCTCCGAGACGGTCAAGACGAATGATCGTGCGCGCGAGCACATCACGATTCAATTGACTCGAAACGTGACCGAGGGCTTCGCGGTTGACCGTTCAGCGCTCGCGCGCCGGCACATCGATCGGCGCGCAGTTGCGGCGTCCTTGCGCGACGCAATCCTGGATCTTCTTCTGATCGAGCAGCGCATTCATCAGCCACACGCCGCCGCCGACGATCAGCACGAAGAACACGGCGAGGAAGATGTTGGTCGCGGTCCGATCGCCCTCGTCGTCCGGGTCGTCCGGCCTTTTCGTCTCGCTCATCGCAATCCTGCAAACACGTCTTGCACGCGGGGGCTTGCCGTCATGTTGCCAACCCCGCACCTTCATTCGATAACGCGGCCGAACGCGCCCCGCGCGCCCGTTCGCGAAGCGCCCCGCTCGCGAAGCGCCCGCTCGCGAAGCGAGCCCGTTCGCAAAGCGCCCGCTCGCGAAGCGAGCCGAACCCCCGGGAGGAGGACCATGAAGCTCTACATGCATCCGGTGTCCATGACGAGCCGTCCGGTGCGCCTGTTCATCGCCGAGAAGGGGCTGAAGGTGGACGAGGAGGTCGTCGACCTGTTCACCGGCGCCCACATGCAGCCGCCCTATGCGGCGCTCAATCCCAACAAGATGGTGCCGATGATCGACGACGACGGCTTCCGTCTCACCGAGAGCTCGGCCATCCTCAAATATCTCGCCGAGAAGAACAACCTGCCCGAATACCCGAAGGACCTGAAGGCGCGCGCCAAGGTCAACGAGGTGATGGACTGGTTCAACACCAACTTCTACCGCGACTATGCCTACGGCATGGCCTATCCGCAGCTCTTCCCCCACCACAAGCGGCGCAGCGACGAAGCGCATGCCGCGACGCTCGAGTGGGGCAAGGAGAACACCAAGAAGTGGCTGCAAATCCTCAACGACCACTGGCTCGGCCAGGGCAAGACCTATCTCGCGGGCAATGAGATCACCATCGCGGACTATTTCGCGGTCGGCCTGCTCACGCTCGGCGAGCTGATCCGCTGCGACTTCAGCCCCTACCCGAACATCACGCGCTGGCTCGACAACATGAAGAAGCTCAAGACCTGGAAGCAGGTCAACGAGCACTTCTACGGGCTGCAAGGGCAGCTCAAGGAGCAGCAGTTCGTCGCGGTGTGATCCTCAGCCGTCATCCCGGCCGAGCGAAGCGAGAGCCGGGATCCATAACCCCGGTCTGTCCGTATCGCGACCACAGGGAATATGGATCCCGGACAGCCGCTTCGCGGCTTCCGGGATGACGCCAGGAGCCCCACTTACGCCGCCATCGTCTCCTTCACGGCAGCCACCAGCTGGGTCAGCGTGAAGGGCTTCGGCAGGAAGTGGAATTGCCCGGGCTCCGGCAGGTTCTTCTCGAAGGCGTCCTCGGCGTAGCCGGAGACGAAGATCACCTTGAGCTCGGGATTGCGCCGGCGCAGTTCCTTGAGCAGGGTCGGGCCGTCCATCTCGGGCATCACCACGTCGGAGACTACGAGGTCGATCTCGCCGTTGCGGCTGTCGAGGATCTCGATCGCCTCGACGCCGTTGCCGGCCTCGAGCACCGTGAAGCCGCGTGACGTGAGGCCGCGCGCATTGAGGCCCCGCAGGCCCTCCTCGTCCTCGACCAGCAGGATGGTGCCGCGCCCCGTGAGGTCCGCCTTCTTCGGGGCCTCGGCCGGCTTCTCGACCACCGGCTCCGCCTCGCCCGCCACCGCCACGTGGCGCGGCAGGAAGATGCGGAACGCGGTGCCGCGGCCGACCTCGGAATCGATGAAGATGAAGCCGTTGGTCTGCTTGACGATGCCATAGACCGTCGAGAGCCCCAGGCCCGTGCCCTTGCCGGTCTCCTTGGTGGTGAAGAACGGCTCGAACACCCGGTCGAGAATGTCCTGCGGGATGCCCGTGCCCGTATCGACGACCTCGATCAGCACATAGTCGGCGGCCGGCATCGGCTGATAGCCGTAGGTCTGGCTCTCGGCCGCCGAGACATTGGCGGTGCGCACCGTCAGCTTGCCGCCGTCCGGCATCGCATCGCGCGCATTGACTGCGAGATTCACGATCACCTGCTCGAGCTGCGAGACGTCGGCCTTCACGGCCCAGAGATCGCGCGTGTGCAGCGTGTCGAGCGTGACCTTCTCGCCGATCAGCCGCTTGAGCAGCATGGTGAGATCGGACAGCACCTCGTTGAGATCGAGCACCTGCGGCCGCATGGTCTGGCGGCGCGAGAAAGCGAGCAGCTGGCGCACCAGGCTCGCGGCCCGGTTGGCGTTCTGCTTGATCTGCATGATGTCCTGGAACGAGCGGTCCGTCGGCGTGTGCCGCTGCAGCAGGAAGTCGGTCGCCATCATGATGGCCGAGAGCACGTTGTTGAAGTCGTGCGCGATGCCGCCCGCGAGCTTGCCCACGGTCTCCATCTTCTGCGACTGCGCGAACTGCGCCTCCAGCGCGCGCTGGTCGGTGAGCTCCATCGCGTAGACGATGGCGGCCTCGCTGTCGCCCTCCTCGTCCACGGCCGAGACATAGAAGCGCGCCGAGCGCTTGGCGATGCCCGCGAGCGCGGCATCGACCGGCGCGATGTCGCCCTGCCCCTGCGCCGCGCGCGCGATCGCGCTCTCGAGCGCGCCGCGCTCCTCGTCCGCCACCACCGAGAGGATCGAGCGGCCTTCGGCGGGCACGGGCTCGCCCTTGAGCACGCCGTGATGCAAGCGCGCGAACAGCGCGTTGGCGCGCGCGATCTTGCCGGTGCGATCCACCGTCGCGATCGCCATCGGCGTGTTGTGGAAGAAGCGCATGAAGCGGATTTCCGCGGCGCGCAGCGGATCCGCCACCTCCTCGCGCGCACGGCTGAGCACCAGCGTGCGCGAGGCCCCCGGCATGCCGTCGGCACCGAACGCGACCTTGTGCATGAGCCGCACCGGCACGGTCTTGCCGTCGCGGCGCTTGAGGTCGAGCTCCAGCACCTCGGTCTTCACCTCGCCGGGAGCGGCCTGGATCGTGGTGAGCAGCGCCGCGCTCTCGCCCGCGATGATGTCGGTGAGCTTCAGCCCGCCCGAGCCGACTTGCGCGAGGTCGTGGTCGAGCCAGCCCGCCAGCGTCGCGTTGAGATAGACGAGCTCGCCATTGGGATCGACCGAGAAGAAGCCGGCCGGCGCGTGGTCGAGATAGTCGATCGCGTGCTGCAGCTCCTGGAACACGTTCTCCTGGCGCTCTCGGTCGCGCGTCACGTCGGCGACGGTCCAGACCGTCGAGCGCGCGCTGCGGCCGCTGGCGCCGAGCGGGCGCACCCGGAAGCGCAGCCAGCGCGCCGGCTCGCCGCGCAGGCCCGAGACGCGCACCTCTTCCTGCAGCTGGCGTCCTTCCTGTGCGGCCTTGGCGAGCCGGTAGATCGCCTCCGAGACGTCGGGATCGCCGATGAACACCCGCTCGATCGGGCGCACGTCGTCCGCATCGGCCGCATCGGTCAGCGCCATATAGGCCGCATTGGCGTAGGAGACGCGCCCGGCCGCATCGGTCACCACGATGCCCTCGGGCGCGTTGCTGATCACCTGGTCGAGGAACGGCGTGGTCGCGTCCCGCGCCGAGAAGCGCAGGATCCCGGCCGCGCCCGCGAACAGCGAGAACACGCCGACCACGGACAGCACCGAGAGCAGGCCGAGGATATAGGGCCGCGCATTGGCGCGCCCGATGAACAGGAAGGCCACCACCGAGCCGACCAGCACCAGCGCCACCAGCAGCACCATGCCGACGCTGCCCCCGCGGCTGTTGTCCACCGCCGGGGTCTTCCGCCCCTCGCTCACCTCATGCGTCGCCATGGCGGTCTCTAGCTAGCCCCTCTCGTGCGGCCCCGCCGCGAATCATACCGCAGTGTCCCTGCGGCAGCGTCCCGCGCAAGGGCCGGGCACTGCGTATTTCTTCTAGTGGACGGCATTTTTCAGCCGCATGACGTAGCCGATCACTTCCGCCACCGCCTTGTAGTGCTCGGGCGGGATCTCCTGGTCCACCTCCACTGTGGCGTGCAACGCGCGAGCGAGCGGCGGGTTCTCGATCACCGGGATATCGTGTTCCGCCGCGACCTCGCGGATCTTGAGGGCGATCAGGTCGACGCCCTTGGCGACGCATTCCGGCGCCGCCATGCCGCGCTCGTAGCGCAGCGCCACCGCATAGTGGGTCGGGTTCGTGATCACCACCGAGGCGGTCGGCACCGCCGCCATCATGCGCTTGCGCGAGCGCTCCTGGCGCAGCTGCTTGATCTTGCCCTTGATGTGGGGGTCGCCTTCGGACTGCTTGAACTCCTCCTTGAGTTCGCGAACCGACATTTTCAGCCGCTGATACCATTGCCGGTACTGGAACAAATAGTCGACCGCCGCGATCACGGCGAGGATCGCGATCACGGTGCCGAGGATCTCGAGCGAAAGCGAGCGGCAGAGCTCCATGAGCCCGACCGGATCGAGGGTCATCACGGTGTCGAGCTGGTGGCGCTTGGGCCAGAGGATCACGGTCATCACGCTGCCGATCAGGGCCAGCTTGATGATGCCCTTCACGAAGTTCATCAGCGCGATCTTCGAGAACAGCCGCTTGAAGCCGGCGCCCGGCGAGACCTTGGAGAGCTTCGGCGTGATCGGCTCGGTCGACCAGACCAGGCGATGCTGCAGCATGTTGCCGGCGAGCGCCGCGAGCGCGAGCAACAGGAAGGGCAGCGCCAGCGCCGCGATCATCTCGAGCCCGAGCTTCTCGACGAAGCGCACCAGCCCACGCCCGTCCATCGGAATCCGATGCGCGTTCTCCATCACGCCGCGGAACGTGGTCGTGAGCCCCTGGCTCATCGACCCCGAGAAGCCGAGCAGCACCAGCGTGCCGCCCGCGAGCACGAACCAGGTGTTGACCTCCTGGCTCTTGACCACGTCGCCGCGTTCATGGGCGTCGTCGAGACGTTTCTGTGTTGGGTCTTCTGTTTTCTCGGTGTCGTCATCACCCTCGGCCATGCGTCACCCCTTCACGAATAGGGCGCGAGCTGGCGCAGCACGCTTTCGACGTAGCCGAGGAACATCCCCATCATCGCGCCGATGACGAGGAACATGATGAGGAAGCCGAGCACGATCGAGAGCGGCGTCGCGACGAAATAGACCTGCATCTGCGGCATCAGCCGCGAGAGCACGCCGAGCGCGACGTTGAACAGGATCCCGAACAGCAGGAACGGCGCCGAGAGCTGCACGCCGACCTTGAAGGCCGCGGTGGTGGTGCGCGCGACCAGCGCCGCGACGTCGTCCACCACCGGCACCTCGCCGGGACGGAACAGCTGGTAGCTGTCGTGCAGCGCCGCGATCACCAAGTGATGCAGGTTGGTGGCGAACAGCAGCGTGATGCCGAGGATGGTGAGGAAGTTGCCGACGATGACGCCCTGCTGGCCCTGCGTCGGATCGACCGCCGTGACGAAGCCGAGGCCGAGCTGCTGGGCGACCACCGAGCCCGCGATCTGCAGCGCCGAGATCGTGACCCGCGCCGTGAGGCCGAGCACCGCGCCGATGATCAGCTCCTGCCCGCCCGCGAGCAGCACCGGCCCGAAGGTGCGCAGATCGATGACATAGGCGGTCCGATGCAGCGGGAACAGCGCCGCGGTCAGCACCAGCGCGACCACGAGCCGCACGCGCACCGGCACCGAGAGTTCGCCCAATCCCGGCATCAGCATGATCATGGTGCCGATGCGCGCGAACATCAGCAGGAAGGCGACCGCGTAGATCGGCAGGAACGAGAGGTCGACGCGCATGCTCAGGACCCTGCCCTGCGCGTCGACGAGCAACACGCACGGACGATGTCGGAGGGTCCTCTCCCCCGCTTGCGGGGGAGAGACAGAGAGGGGGCTCTTGCAGCAAGCACGGAGCAAGCGGCGCCCCCTCCCCGACCCTCCCCCGCAAGCGAGGGAGGGAGTTGGAGAGGCAGAGCCGATGCATCCTCGCGCGCATGCGGGCGCCCTACTTGGCGATGATGTGCCCGGCGATCCGCACCATGTGGCTCTGCAGCAGGTCGCTCATGAAGGGCAGCGCGATCAGCATGGTGACGAAGATCGCCATGATCTTCGGCACGAACACGAGCGTCATTTCCTGGATCTGCGTGAGCGCCTGGAACAGCGAGATCACCACGCCGACCAGCAGGCCGACCAGCATCAAGGGCGCCGAGACCAGCACCAGCGTCATGATCGCGTCGCGCGCGACGTCGAGGATTTCGGGACCGGTCATCTCGTCTCACATGGATGTTGGAGCGCGCAGCGGTGCGGCGGCCCCGAAGGACCGCGGCCTCATCAGATCGGCATCCGCAGGATTTCCTCATAGGCCTGGATGACCTTGTCGCGCACCGACACCAGCGCCTCGATCGCGACCTCGGTCTCGGTGACCGCGGTCACCACATCGACCATGTTGGCCTTGCCGGCCGCCATCGCCTGGGCCTGAGCGTCCGACTTCTTGCCGGCCTCGACCACCGATCCGAGCGCCTCCTTGAGGACGCTGCCGAAGCTCGGACCTTGCGAATCGGTGCCGAGCGACGGCGTGCCATTGGTGGCAGGATTGGCGATCTTCGCAAGCTTGGCATAGGCGCTCGCGGCGGAGAGCGGGGAAGCCATGGATCAGGTCCTCATGCGCGCAGGAGTTCGAGGGTGCGTTGGATCATGCGGCGCGTCGCGCCGATGACGTTGAGATTGGCCTCGTAGGAGCGCTGGGCCTCGCGCATGTCGGTCATCTCGACCAGCGAATTGACGTTCGGATATTTGACGTAGCCGTTCTGGTCCGCGGCCGGATGGTTCGGCTCGTATTTGACGCGGAAGTCGGAGCGGTCCGGGCGCACACGGCCGAGCGCGACGACCTTGGAATCGAGCGCGCGGTCCACTTCCGCCTGGAAGGTCGGGATCTTGCGCCGGTAGGGATCGCCGCCCGGGACTTGAGCAGTCGAATCCGCATTGGCGATGTTCTCGGAGATGACGCGCATGCGGCCCGCTTGCGCCTTCAGCCCGGACGCCGCGATCGCCATCGACTTGAGGAAATCCATCAGGCTTCTCCTAATTCCTTGCGCATGTTCTTGTCGGCGAACCGGTGCCCACTTCGCCGAAACATGCGCTGATCAGCGCTTGCCGAGGGCGGTCTTCAGCAGGCCGACGCTCTTCGCGTAGAGCGTGGTCGCGGCCTGGTAGTCCATCTGGTTCGCCGCCACCTTCATCATCTCGTCCTCGAGGTTGACCGCGTTGGCGGAGGGCCGGACCTCGTAGCCGCCCTTCCGATTGTTGAAGGTGGTGTCGCCTGCGAACCCCGTCAGATGGTTCGAATCCGTACGCGCGAGTGTCAGATGGGCGTTCGGCTGCGGGTTCTTCGGGTCGATCGGCACGAGGTCGTTGGGACGGAACTTCGGCGTGTCCGCATTGGCGACGTTCTCGGCGAGCACCCGCTGGCGCTCCTGGTGCCAGTGCATGCGGGTGCGCAGCATCGAGAAGATCGGGATCTCGGAAATCGCCATGCGGCCTCTCCTGGCGCCTGACCGGCGCGGCGCCAGCCGGAACCGCCGGCGCTAGGCAGACTTTGCCCAGTGCATGGTTAATGGCTGGTTAAGAGGGTGGACCTGCCTTGAATCTGCCGTTAACCAAGAAAAAAGTCCCGAGACCGGGTCCTATCGAGAAACGCCCCCTAGGCGTTTACACTTAGTTACGCGCGTGCATCGGCGAAGGTGGGGACCGGTTTGCCGACAAGGACATGCGCTGAGACTTCCCTGTAGCGGCAGGCTCGTGCCGCTGGCGTGCACCGGCCGTAGGTGGACGGCCGGAACGCTGACCCAAGGAGCTTGACCACCATGTTCGAAACCCTTTTTGGCGCTGGGTGGCCGCTTCCCGTGCAGTTCTTCGTCGCGTTCATCATCGTCCTCGTCCTGATCGGTGCCACCTTCTGGCTCATCCGCCGCTTCGGCACCTCCACGCTGGGAACCACGGCGGCGCGCGGCCGGCAGCCGCGGCTCGCCGTGATCGACGCCGCAGCGGTCGATGCACGGCGCCGCCTGGTGCTGATCCGCCGCGACAATGTCGAGCATCTCGTGATGATCGGCGGTCCGAGCGACGTGGTCATCGAGCAGAACATCGTGCGTGCCGTGCCGGTCGCGCCGCAGCGCGAGATCGCGGGCCGCGGCGGCGAGGCACCGCGCATGGAGCGCGCTCCGGCCGAGGAGTGGTCCGAGCCCCCGCCCCGTCCCGAACCTGTTCGCGCCGAGCCGGTCCGTCCCGAGCTCACGCGTGCCGAGCCGCCGCGCGAACGGCCCGAATTCACCCCGCGCAGTCAGCCCGACTTCATGC